>JADFVP010000178.1 GCA_015222595.1 Pseudomonadota bacterium | reverse complement strand
GACTTTGCCGATCGCAAGCGGTACCTGAATGCTCGCAACACTATTGAGTCGCTTCTTGAGCTTGGGCTGGTTCCGATCATAAACGAGAACGACACAGTGGCGGTTGAAGAGATGAAGCTCGGCGACAATGACGAACTTTCAGCCCTTGCCACAAGTCTTGTAGATGCCGACTTGCTTATTATTCTCACAGATAGAGACGGCCTCTACGACTCCAATCCTGCTACGAATCCCGATGCTAAGAAGATAGACGTGGTTGAGAATGTAGATACGTTGGAGCTGGATTCTCTCACCGGTCCTGTCTCTGCTTTCGGTACAGGCGGGATGAGGACCAAGACGAAGGCCGCGCATACTGCGGCTCATCATGGTACGGCTACGGTGGTTGCCAACGGCTTTGAAGAGGGTGTTGTTGAGAAAATCCTTTCAGGCGACAAGGTCGGCACGCTCTTTTTGCCGCGTACCGACAGGCTTACAAGCCGCAAGCACTGGATAGCTTTTTCGGCCCGTCCGACAGGTCGGCTCTTTTTGGATGATGGCGCGAAGTGTGCGCTTTTAGAGGGTGGTAATAGCCTGCTGCCAACCGGTATAAAAGACGCCGACGGCGCCTTCGACTCCGGTGAGGTCGTGCACTGTATAGATAACGACGGTAAAGAGATAGCGCGAGGAGTTACCAACTACTCTTCTGTTGAGATAGATAAGATAAAGGGCGTAAAGAGCGCTGCTATAGAGTCTGTGCTCGGTTACAAGGTGTATGACGAGGTTATTCATCGCGACAATCTCGTCATCTTATGACCCGCCTTTTTAGTATAACTGTCATGTCGAAAGGAGAACTTTTAAATGGCTCTCAAGGATGAAGTACTAGAAGTTGCAACGAAGGCCCGCAGCGCTTCGTTCGAAGTCGCAAACCTCTCAAGCGGCGTGAAGAACGGGGCGCTAGAGCTTATGGCTGTTGGGCTATTAGAGAACGCCGATACGCTTAAGAGCGAGAATGCGAAGGATCTTGCGCGCGCCAGAGAAAAAGGCCTCACGGATGCAATGATTAACCGCTTGACGCTCTCAGATAAAGTTATTGCCTCTATGGCAGCAGGGCTTCGTGAAGTCGCCGCTCTGCCAGACCCGGTCGGAACCGTAACCGACGTTAAGGTTCGCCCCAATGGCCTGAGAGTCGGACGCATGAGTATTCCTCTCGGAGTAATAGGCATTATTTACGAGTCGAGGCCGAATGTTACGGCAGACGCTGCGGGGCTGTGCCTTAAGTCCGGCAATGCAGTTGTACTAAGAGGCGGTAGTGAATCGATCGATTCTAACCGGGCGATAGCAAAAGTCTTGGCCACGGCGTGTAAGAAGGGCGGCGTGCCCGAAGGCGCGATTCAGGTTATTACCACCACCGACCGCGACGCCGTCTTGGAGATGCTGAAGCTCGAAGAGCAGATAGATATTATAATCCCGCGCGGCGGAGAGGGGCTTATCCGTTTTGTCGTCGAGAACTCGAAAATCCCTGTTATCAAGCACTATAAGGGCGTCTGCCATGTCTACGTAGATGGCGACGCTGATATGGAGAAGGCCGTAAATATAGCCTACAACGCAAAGGTGCAGCGTCCCGGTGTCTGTAACTCTATGGAGACCCTGCTCGTGCACTCGGCGATTGCAGAGAAGTTTCTGCCACTCATTGCCGCCGAGTACGCCGGTGCCGGGGTTGAAGTGCGCGGTTGCGCTCGTACGTGCGCCATAGTGGCCGAAGCCAAGAAGGCGGTTGACTCGGACTGGGCAGAGGAGTTTCTCGACCTTATAATAGCCGTTAAGGTAGTGGACGGACTCGATGGCGCGAAGGCGCATATAGAGCGGTACGGCTCGCTCCACACAGAGTCTATCGTGACCGAGAACTACACGAACGCCGAGCGGTTCATCCGCGAGGTAAACTCGTCTTCCGTTATGGTGAATGCCTCCACCCGCTTTGCGGACGGCTTCGAATACGGGCTCGGCGCCGAGATCGGTATCTCCACAACCAAGCTCCACGCCTATGGCCCGATGGGGTTGAACGAGCTTACGACCAAGAAGTTTGTTGTCTATGGAGACGGGCAGATCAGGGAGTAGCCCCTCTCAGTACTCTCTGCGGCTCTGTCTGCGAGGGCTTTCTATTATGAGCACGACCGGTAATAAGTTCGACAAGAGTACTTCTATAAAAGACCTTCGGCGTATTCCGGGTGTCGGCCCAGTGCTCTCCGAAGCTCTCTACTCATTAGGCATTCGCTCGGTAGACGGGCTGAAGGGACGAGAGCCCGAAGAGCTATACATGGAGTTTTGCAAGTTAAAAGGGCTCCACGTAGACCGGTGCGTACTCTATGTGTTTCGTCTTGCCGTCTACTTCGCCTCAACTACCAGACACGACCCTAAACTACTGAAGTGGTGGAACTGGAAGGAAAGGCTTGGAACTTAAAGTAGCAGATCTTGAGTGCTCGATTTTCAACCGATTTTTTTTATACCCGCCAGATAAACCTATTGCCCCCTGTAACCCTCTTTATTAATCCAAGCGGAACATACCTTTTTCGGACTCGTCCTATTTTACAACTCAAAAGTACGATAAGTATCGGTAATGCCTAAAAAAGGCTCAAGTTGCGCCCTCTTTGGGTCGTTATAGAGTGTAGGAACGGATGCGCTGTACTTATAGCACTTATATAGCTGCGAGGCTGTTATGTCTCGTTAGTCATTATACTGACAAGTACAGATAGATAAAAAGTTTCAACTCTTGTAGAATAGTATGTACACAGACAAATTTCTTTTCTGAAACCGGAGGCACGAAGTGGGCGTAAAGGGCAGGCTAAAGGATATGAGCCTCGTTGACGTGGTTCAGATATTCAATGCCGAGAACAAGACTGCGGCTATACACCTGGGTTCTGAGAACGGGTATGCCCGCGTCTATATCTGCGAAGGCAGAATAGTCCATGCCGTCTATCGTGAACTGACAGGCACCGAGGCCCTGTTTCAGCTTCTGGGCTGGACAGACGGCGAGTTTGAGGTAGAAATAGATATGATGCCTCCAGAGCGGACGATTGATGCTCCGACCGAGGCCCTTCTGCTCGAAGGCATGCGAAGGCTTGATGAAGCGAGCGTTAAAGGCGCCGACTCTGAGGCTTATGTTGGAGACTTGGAATCGATCAGGCTTATAAACAGTCTACTTGAGCAAGGTATTTTAGAAAAAGCCGAGTAGTTACGGGGATGGCAGTATGAGTGTAGAAATGAAAAAGATAGCTATTATCGGGGCGAATAAAGAGGGGCTGAAGCTGCTGCCTACTCTTGTTGCGGATCCGCGTTCTAATGTCTGCGTTATAGCCGACTCTAACAGTGACGCAATGCTCTTTAAGCTCTCCGAGCTTGGTTATAAAATACCGGAACGGCTCGGTATCGATGTCGTTAAAGGCCTTGAATGCCTTAAGGAGATAGATGGGCTCGATATAATAATAGACGCTACAGAAGACCCGGACGTAGAAAAGTTTCTAGAAGAGCCCTGCTTCAACGATATTGAAAAGCTGGGCCCGCTCAGCACGAGGCTTCTCTGGGGAGTGAGGGCGTCTACGGTAACAGGGCTCGACGGGGCTATAACCGCCGGAAACCAGACGGCTCTTCTTGGAGCGTTTCGCGACATTGTAGATGCTGTTCGCCTCAGCATAGACCGCAAAGAACTCCTGTCCGTTATACTGAAGCTCGCAACAGAGTCTACTGGCGCAGAGCGCGGCTCTATAATGCTTACTCACCTTGAGGACGCGACCTTAAGGGTTGAGATAGCCAAGGGCATGGACGACGAGGTTGTGCGCAAGATTCGTGTGCCTGTGGGCGAGGGAATATCGGGCCGCGTGGCGCAGAGCGGAGTTCCGCACCTGATCTCCGGCAAGGCCGACTCCGACGAGTACAAGCGCCCCATGAACAGAAGCGACGTTAAGAGCGCAATGTGCGTGCCTCTTATAGTCAAGGGTGAGGTTATAGGCGTTATAAACGTCAACTCTAATGAGTCTAAGCATGTCTTTACCGATGACGACCTTCAGTTCCTCTCTAGCCTTGCGGCCCTGGCCGCTGAGGTAATTCAGCGGTCTAACGAGTATGAGACTCTTCGTGTTAATGCCGCGAAGTTCAAGTTCTGGAAAGATGTGGACGCTATCATGTCGGCTCGCGAGCCGATAGAGAGGCGGCTCAACAGGGTTGCAAGAAAGCTCTCTTCGATAATTCCGGGCCTAACGTGTTTTATCTACATCTATGACGACGATACCGGTAAACTCTTTTTGAAGGCGTCGAGCATAAGGGATGCTAAAGCGATGGGCATGGTCTCTCTTCGTCCCGGCGAGGGAGTAGAGGGCGCCGGGTTCGAGGCGCAGCACGACCTCTTTCTGGTCGAAAGAACAGAGGACAGCGCCGTTAAGCGGCTTTATATTACGCTCCCGATGCATGCGCACGGCACCCGTGTAGGTACATTCAACGCTCAGGTGGTTGCGCCGCATGGTATAAGCAAGCACCACGAGCAGTTTCTTTTAGAGATACGCGAGCTTATCGCCCTTAGCGTCTACAAGCATAAGCTCACAGAGGGCGAGAAGATGCGTTCTCGCAAGATGTTTGCAGTAGACGAGGCCGGCCTTGAGATGATCTCCATAGGTAACCTCAAGCGGCTCTCTACCGTAGCCGCAATTACTCCGGCGGCAATAATAGGTGCGGAAGGTTCGCTTTTGCGGTTAAAACTTCCGGGCTCGACACGATTTAAGACGGTGGCTACTTTTGGTCTCGACAGCAAGCCCGTCAGAGAGTACTTTCTGCCGATTGAGAAAGAGACGGTCATGGAAGTTCTTAGAAAGAGCGGCCCTGTTTCGCGCGAGTTCAGCGAAGAGGCCAGCATCTATATAAGGTCGGTCCTTTCGTATCCTCTAAAGGTAGATGGACGCGTAATCGGCCTGCTGACGCTCTTCAATAAATCTTCCGAAGAGTATATCTTTCCGTGCGCCTTCTCAGCGGACGACCTTAAGATACTCACCCGTTTTTGCGTCTACTCCGTTAAGGCGCTCTCAAGGGCTTTTGTTCCTGACGGTGTAGAGAAAGCCCCGTTGCCGGTAACTTCGGCGCAGGTAGAGGCCACGGCGCCGACCCCTGAGCCTGCACCGGCTACTCCACAGGCCGCAGCCCCGGTAGCGCCCGAAGTCGCAGGAGTTTCAGGAGGCGAAACTAAGGTGTCACCCCTTACGGCCTTTGAGGCGAGGGTCGAACAGGAACTGAACAGAACGCGCAGGCTGGGTAAAAGCATGTCTGTTGCTACTCTTCGCATCGCAGGCTTGAAAGATGCTTCTTTTGCCGACCGTGAGGAGTTCGAAACGCTTATACTATTGATGATCAGGAAGAGCACAAGAAATTTCGATGTGCTTACAAAGTTGAATGACGAGACCTATGCGATGATATTTCCAAACACTAATGAGCGGGTCGTCAGGCTACTCGACGCAATATCCGGCCTCATAATGTCAGAAGAGCGTTTTACCGAACCGTATCTGGCAGGTCGTCTCGACGTGCTCTACGGTTACGGAACCTTCCCCGAAGACGGTGATTCTTTCGCCGAACTCTACTCAAAGGCTACCACGCGAGAGCGGCTCAACCTCAATAGAAGTATCGCTCCTGAGCTTAATGTGGTAAAGTAGAACCGTGCCAAACCCCTGATCTATTCACTAACAGATCCATTAAAGCAGAAGGCCTATTTACGTATGCTACAAGTAAAGTTCTTTGCTATGCTTAGAGGCATTGCAGGTGTTGAGTCGAAGGAGTTCGACATAAGCGCCCCTGTAACCGTTAGAGAGTTGAAGGAGATTATACTCGCCGATATTCCTGCGCTTACTGAGGCGCTCGAGAGCCGCTCCATGCTGATCTCTGTCAATCAGGAGGTCGCTCATGACAACGACACGGTCTCTGACGGTGATGAGGTTGCTTTTCTGCCGCCCTTCTCAGGTGGATGAGATTGTCTCAAGTCGTTCAAGCTAGTAAATAGAACTTCCTAGAACCGTGCAAGGTTTCCTCTTGGTACGGTCTTTTTTATTTCAACCGACAACCAATACTGTTACTATACCCAAATGGCGAATAAGTTGATTAGCATACAGACCGAGCCTTTCTCCGTAGAGACCGCAATAGCCGACGTTAAGGCCGTGTCCAACGGGATCGGCGCGGTAGTGACCTTTTTAGGCATCGGGCGAGATATTTCCAAGGGCGAGGTTATTACCGATCTTAACTTCGAGCACTATCCCGGCATGGCTGAAAAGAAGCTAGAGGATATAAGAGCGCGTGCACTTTTGAATTTCAATATTATCGAGATGGCGATACTCCACAGGATAGGCCCCATTGCTATTGGTGAAGACATCGTGCTTATAGTCGCGGCTTCGGCTCATCGCAACGACGCCTTTATGGCCTGCGAGTGGGCTATTACAGAGTTAAAGCGCGTGACGCCTATCTGGAAGACCGAGACGACCTCCAAGGGAGCCGTCTGGGTTTCGCAAACTCCGTAAGCAATCATAGAACTCTTTTATCGAGGTAATGAGTTGAGTCAGAAAGAGACGATAACGGTCGGGATACTGACCATGAGTGATAAGGGCTCCAAGGGCGAGCGTGAGGATATAAGCGGGCTTGAGATACGCCGCATGGTAGAGGTGCTCGACTCCGAGGTGAAGGCCTACGAGGTAATACCGGACGAAGTGCCGGTTATTGAAGAGCGGCTGAAGAGCTTTGCCGATGAGCTAAAGCTCGACCTTGTGCTTACGACCGGCGGCACCGGGGTTACCCCGCGCGACGTTACCCCCGAAGCCACGCGTGCGGTAATAGAGCGTGAACTACCAGGCATGAGCGAGGTTATGAGGGCAGAGTCTATGAAGAAGACCCCTAACGCCATGATCTCTCGCGCAGTCTGCGGGATAAGGGGCACGACGCTCATCATAAATCTTCCGGGAAGCCCCAAGGCCGTAAAAGAGAATCTTGCAGCGGTCTTGCCGGCTCTTCGCCACACGGTAGAGAAGATAAAGGGCAGCACGGAAGACTGCGCGTCATTATAGTCAATGACTGGTAGTAGAAGTTTGATGGTCACTGTAAGGAAAGTTTTCCGGTAGGTCTTTAGAAGTGCCGAAGCGCAGCAACGTATGTACTCCACGCCGTAGTTATCCTGACCTGGAATCCAGTAAAAAAAAGGAATAGAACTTTGTGGTCTGCCGGTTTCGGTCTGTGGGCCGAAGGCTCAGTCTTGCGAGACCAGTTCCGGTTCGCACAGAAGCGAGTCGTAGACCGCAAGGCGTCCGCACTTTTTGCAGACGTACTCGATCTTGTCGAGCATTGTGCTACAGACGTGGCGAGGGTCGTCTATGCTCTTGGAGCAAAATTCGCATGTAAAGGAGCCCTTCTCGCGCGGGTGGCAGAGGTGGCCGCGACCGCTTGCGGTGCGCTCACAGGTAGGGCAAGAGTAGGTCTCTACATAATCGGTCATCGTGGTCTATCCTTTCGGTCCAGAAATGGTGAAGTTACTCTCCGAAGAGATTGTCGTGCTCTATGGTCAGTCTGCGTAGGTGATCCTTCTCCTGAGCGATCAGCTTCTCTACCACAACGAGGTCTTTATCCGTCACCATCTTTATTAATTCGTAGTAGAAGAGCAGCGAGTCCTTCTCCATATTTATGGCAAACCCTAGAGCCTGCTTCTCATCGAAGATCGTATCTGGGAGCTTGTCGCCGTCGCCCGGCTCGGTAAAGACTTCGTAATCGGCCATCGATTTAAGGTAGGCGTTGGCCTCGGCTATGAAGGGGTCGAACTCCGGAGGGGGAGAGTCGTCTGGGATAGAGCTTTTTATATCTTTGAACGAGACGATGTGGTCCCGCTCTTCTTCGGCCAGCTTCGAGAACAGCGCCTTTAGTGGCTCCGTTCTTGCGTTCTCGGCGGCGTCTTTATAGAAGGTGTAACCGTTCTCTTCTATCCGTACGGCCATCTCGATGATTTCTTTGCCTGTAAAGTGTACCGGATCCATCGCCTGCCTCCTCTGTAAAGATATTGCGGAGCTTATAACATCAGACACTCTTTTGTGAGTCCCCTTTCGACATTGTTAGAGCTTACTAGTACACGAAAGTATAGCAGAAGGTGCGGGGTGGTTGCAAGGTAGATTACCGCTTTTGTTGACTCCCGTTAACCGCTTCGATTCTCGGGCCGCAACAGTGGCGTAATACCTATTAAATATTGACAATTGGATGCAACTTGCGCATGATAAATAGTTTATACTGTTACTTATAAATAAGCGGTGGGTCTCTTTTTTGTCTTCCTTTTTTCGTCTAATCGGTATGTAGTTTTCGCTCTATTATTTAAGGATAAAGCTCTCTCTCATGTAGAGAAATGAGTACTGTTTACTAATGAATGATTCCGGCTCTTATATAAATTATAGAGGCCTGGCGATTGTGATAATCGTCGCTGTCTCGCTCCTCAGGCTCTCGCTCGTCGTATGGGGCCCTCTTGACCTTGCGCCAGATGAAGCCCAGTACTGGGACTGGTCGCGCCATCTCGATTGGAGCTACTACAGCAAGGGGCCTGCCATAGCCTATATAATAGCCGCCTCGACCGCTCTCTTTGGTTCAACGGAACTCGGTGTGCGGCTTCCGTCCATTATTATTTCCGCACTCCTATCCGGCGCTCTCTTTATTCTTGCCAATAAGCTCTTCAAGTCTCGCAGGGTGGCTTTCTTTTCAGCTATAGTGCCGCTTCTGACCCCGCTCTTTACGACCGGCGCGATACTTATGACCACAGACCCGCCGCTAATTCTTTTTTACACCATCGCCCTCTACTTCTTCTACTCGGCCACAAGCGTAACCGGTCGGCACGGTGGCGGCCTCTACTGGGTGTGCACTGGAATATTTCTTGGCCTTGGGCTGCTTTGCAAATATACCGCGCTCCTCATCTACCCGTCGCTCTTTCTCTTTCTGCTCGTCTCCGCTGAGGATAGAAAGTGGTTCTTCAGGCCGGGGCCTTACATAGCCTTCTTTATATCCATCCTCTTCTTTGTGCCCGAGGTGCTCTGGAACATGAAGTACGACTGGGTTACGTTTCGTCACGTTCTCGGGCAGACCCATGCCGGCGACGGGTTTGTGGTCCATCTTAGCGAACTTCTGAATTTCGTGGCCTCTCAGGCTGGTGTACTCTCGCCCCTTATATTTCTTGGCGTTCTATACGGTATCTACAGAGCCGCAGTAGAGGGCTTTAGAGGCAGCCGCGCCCATTTGCTGCTCTTCTTCACCTCTGCCCCGTTGCTGCTCTTCTTTGTTTCAAAGAGCTTGCAAGGTAAGGTACAGGCCAACTGGGCGGTCTTAGTTTACGTGACCGGTATCATAGCCGGAGTCGTAGCCGTAGAGCGGGCTGTTACTGCGCGATCGCGTTTTAGAAAAAGCATGGGCGCTGCGCGCCCCTTTGCGTATGGAGCGCTCCTTGTAGGAGCCCTCTTCACATTGATTACTTACTATCCAAAGGCGGCCTCTATAGTCGGTTACGATCTTCATGTGAAGAAGCCGTTCTCCAAACTTCTCGGATGGCAGACTCTCGGTGAGAGAGCCGGAGCCGAATATGATAAGTTGGTAGAAGACGGTCCGGCCTTTATCTTTAGCGACAGGTATCAGATAACGAGCGAGCTAGCGTTCTATATGCCGGGCAACCCTGTTACATATAACGCCAACTTCGGGCGTCGCATGAATCAGTACGACTTATGGGACGGTTTCGGAGACAAGGTCGGGCATAATGCACTCTATGTCGAATGGCATGGCGGGCCCCCTAGCGAAGCGTTGAAAGGTCTGTTCGAGAGATGTGACACAGGCCAACGGGTAGAGATCGTGCGGGACTCAGAGCCTGTTCGTCTCTTTATGCTCTATAGCTGTTATGACTTTAAAGGGGGCAAGAGCCTCAATGTGGAGAAGTGGTGAGTAGACTCTCTAAGACAGTTGCAGTACTGATGCTAGCGGTTTTCGGCCTCTTGATCTATCTTCCGGGCCTCTATACCGAGACCGGCATCACGTCCAAGGACGAATATCTTCTGACGCTACGGACGCCTATGGAGATGGTCGAGCGTGGTGAGTACGCCACCCCTTACCTCGACACCGTGCCGCGCCTGAAGAAACCGCCGCTTATGTACTGGCTGATAAGCGCCAACTACAAGCTCTTCGGAGTAAACCTCCTTAGCGCAAGGGCATGGGGAATGCTCTTTGCTATCGGTATGAGCGCTCTTACTATGCTTATCTACCGAGAGCTTTTTGAGGAGGACGAGTCGCCGGTAATGCGAGGGGCCGGTATAGGGTTGCAGGGGCTAGTTCCTGCGCTCCTTGTGCTTACCTCTGCCGGGGCCTCTATTCAGGCGCGCCTTGCGCTCCTTGATCTTCCGCTCGCCTTCTTTGTCACGCTCTCGGTCTACTTCTTTCTTCTCTGGAAAGGGGCAGGCAGAAGCCGATACCTCTACCTTGGGGCTGTTGCGTGCGCTCTGTCGGCATTGACCAAAGGGCCGGTAGGCCCGGGGGTGGCAGTGCTTGCCGCGCTGCTCTCTTTCTTTATACTCGGCGGGTGGGGCGAGCTTAAGAGGAGGTGGACCGACGTTGCGGTGTCGATTCTGATCTTCTTTGCCGTGGTGCTGCCCTGGCCGATAGCGATGTACCTTAAGTGGGGCGACCTCTTTACCGGCGAGCTGTTCAACGAACTGGTGAGCGCCCGCTTTATGAGTTCGTACTCCACAGGGCCTGAGGTTGTCATCGGTGGGCTTATGCTGCTGCTGTTGCCATGGAGTTTTCTCTATGTCAGGGCTTTTCTCAGTATGCTCCTTCACGGCCTCGAACCTCAGTACACTCGCCAGTTGTGGCTTCTCGGCTGGACCCTTGCCGCGCTCTTGCCGTTTCTGCTCTTGAAGGTAAAGTTCGAGCGGTACGTGATAGTCGCGCTTCCTCCGGCCGTAATGATGCTCTGTTCCGTTCCGTACAAATCCAGTCTCTGGAAAGGGGCGGCGCACAGAGTAGGCGCTCTCTTCTATACCGCTCTTGGCCTCTTCTTTATTTCGTTCGGTTACTGGTTCAAACTAACGAACGGCGCGGTTCTCGCGTTGCTCGTGCTCTTTGTCGGGCTCTTCTTCTTCTATATGTGGAGGGCAGGCGGCAAGGAGAGAGAAAAGAGTTTTCTTGTTGCCGTGGTAGCGGCAGGGCTCTTTAACATGGCGCTCTTCGGGCTTCTCTATCCCGGCTTCGGTATTCAGAGAACCCCGCCCGAGCTGCTTTATGTCCTGAAGCAGAGACCGGCTGAGGTCTTTTACTACAAGGGGGATAACCCCGGTATGCTCTCTATACGGTTGAAGAGGTCGGTGCAGAAGGTCATTACCCCGGCGGACCTTAAAGAGGGCGCGGACAAGGGTATCTACCTGATAGTAGAGGATAGGCTGGTGCCGGACCTAAAGTACGTCTCTATGCTGGCCGGAGTTACGGTACACGAGCCGCTCTTGAGTTTCGAGTCATTCTACTCCAGGAGGTCGTGGATAAAGTTTGCGCGAGAGGGTGCAACAAAGGACGACTGGCGCATGGCCTTCAAGGAGCGCTCACTCGATGGGCTAAAGACCGGTTTCGGCCTCTACTTTATAAGCTCTTCTTCAACAGCCATACGAAGCGGTTGGGGGCCGTTATAAGATGGTAACAAAGATAGCCCTGATACTCTTCACCTTAGTAGTCTATACGGTTGCCTGGTATGGCGAGCTATGGAGTGCCCACCCCAAGTACGAGTACGGCGCTCCGGTGGGCTCTTCCGTTGCAACGGAAGCTAGTATAGAAAAAGGCTCTGGCGTTATCTATCCTGAAAACTTCTACGAAGAAAGTTTCGTTAACTCTCCTGAAGAAGGAACCGTTTCGCACGTCTCTACTGTTGCGCTTCTTGGTGATGGCCGGGTTATGGCTGCTTGGTACGCGGGAAGCCGCGAAGGCGCGCGCGACGTCAGTATCTATACCTCGGTCTACGACCCCGTTGCCCGCCTCTGGGCTCCGGAGCGTGTGGTTGTTACAAGGGTGAGCGCGTCTAAAGAGCTTGGGCGCTATGTTAAAAAGCTCGGCAACCCGGTGCTCTTTACCGAACCCGGTGCCGGGCACGGAGCAAATGACAGGCTCTGGCTTGTTTACGTAACCGTACCTATAGGCGGGTGGTCGGTCAGTTCGCTCAACTACAAAGTGTCGGTGGACGGAGGCGAGAGCTGGTCGGACTCGAAGAAACTGATTACCGGGCCACTCTTTAACATAAGCACACTTGTAAAGAACGCTCCAGTACAGCTTGATAACGGCGCCCTGCTCCTGCCTGTCTACCATGAACTTATGCGTAAGTTCCCGGAGATCCTTTTTATGACCCCTGTTGAGACCGAAGACGGTTTCGGGCTCTACGTCAGGAACAAGAGAGCATCCACAACCGGGGGCGTACTGCAAGGCGCGGTGCTCGTAACGGAAGAGGGAGGGCTCCGGGCCTTCTACCGCAACGCAACCGGCGCGGATAAGAGCTACGTGCTTACTTCTACGAGTTCGGATAACGGACTCACCTGGACGAGACCTGAGAATACCACTATACCAAACCCTAACTCCGGGTTAGATGTTGTACGGGGCGAAGGAGGCAGGGCGTTGATAGTCCTGAACGATACCTTCAACGACAGGGCTCGGCTCGCGCTCTACTATTCAACAGATTCAGGGGCGACGTGGAGCATGGCCAGAGTGTTAGAAGATGAGGCGTTGGGCGAGTTTTCATACCCTTCTATCGTAAGAGAGTCGCGGGGCGTCTATCACGTAACTTATACGTACGACAGGAAACGGATAAAGCATATTACGTTCTCAGATGAATGGCTGATTTCTCAGATGCTGAAGGAGAAGAGTGATGGCTGAGGCGTACTTCACTTATCTGGCCCCGGCGCTGATGCTGGCCGCGCTCTTTATTGTAGTGGTCAGGAGAGGTAGGTGGTGGGTAAGAGTACCTGTGTTCTACAGAGCTACGGCAACGGTCGCGGTAGCGCTCTGCTCTGTGATGCCCTTCTGCTCAGGCCTTAGTGCGGCCTCTTTGTTGCTCTCGATCAGTCCGAGTTTTTCTATCGGGACTGTTGCTGTCATGCTGCTTTTTATCGTTAGGAATATTACAAAAGACAGGTCCAATGGTACAAGAGCGCAGGGCAGAGTCCTCGACAGAGCCACACTCGGCCTCTTCTGCCTCTGGAATGTTATCGTTGGCACAGCGCTCTACTCGGGCACTCTTGGTCTCCTTCCGCACGACCTCTACTTTGTCGGTTATACCTTTTCGTGGGTCTTTATTCTTACGGCAGCCTTGACCCTTGTTGCCATCGTAACTGGTTCGAGGTTAAAGTGGGTCTTTCTCGCTTACGTCGTAGCCTGGAACCATGCGCTGTTGCCCTCCCCTAACTTCTTCGACTACATAATAGATCCCGTTCTCTTCTTTATCTCCATCGGAGTGCTGGTCTCTTACGCACGCTACAGCATGAAAGGGTGTGAGAAGGTGGCAGAGGGGGCAGATCTCTTGTAGGCAAGCAATGGAGCGGGTGAAGGGAATCGAACCCTCGTATTGAGCTTGGGAAGCTCACGTTCTGCCATTGAACTACACCCGCCTCGGTCTTAAACAGAGCAATAGATCCGTATTAAAACACCAGACGGCTTCGGTAGTCAATAGGCGGTTTTCTCAGGTTTTCGAAAAAGCATCAGAGAATCTATCGGATTGTTATCTGAAAGAACGGACTGATATGGCGAGGCGGTGCGAGTTAGAGTAAGGCAGTAGAGTTGGTTGTGGTTTAGAGGAGGGCAGGGTGTCGTGCCGACTACCGTGCAGATAACGAGTTTCTATGTGGAGTGCGCGTCATCTTTTTCTGGTGCATTCTCATAACGTCTCGCATGAATCTCTTGTAGAAGTACTGGAGCGTTATGTTGAACTTCCCGTCATCGCTTATACTAATCCTGTTTAAGCGGACCGTGACGTTTTGACCGTCTATATGCGTCGTAAAGAGCGCCCCTCCTGTACTGTCTATATCGTAATCTCCGAACTCGTCTATCAGTTGTTTTCTGATCTGCCGGAACTTTCTGTTGGAGTGGTTCTTGAAGACGACCTCAATTTCGTAGACCTGCCCGCCTAGCATGTGGATGCGCGTATGATCTATGCCCTTCCTGTTCTGAAGAGCGCCCTTTATCGACCATATCTTGCCGTGGGTGTGTACGCTGTCTTTGAGGTTGGAATCCCTCGTAATCTTCTTGCCGGACTTTCTGATATCGTGCGAGAGGATGGTCTTTTTTTCACCAAGACGAATACCGTAGAGAGGGTGGTCTATCACAGGGTAAAGCCCGGCCTCAACTATTGCCGGGTAGATGAAGCAGAGCAACAGAAGTGGAGCAGACCACTTAAGTGTTGGTTTTACAACCTGTAGGCACCGTAAAAGCATAAACCCTCTTCAATTGCTTAACCGCATTTGTCTGCAACGTAGGGAGCTGTACTGAGAGAGGTATCGGCCTTAATCGCGGAAAAGTATCACTAGTATAACATGTTGAGGGCCGCGATGCAAGTATCAAACCGCTTGTTGTTTATACTTTACTGTCTGTAGAGGTGTTTTCAAAGTAACTTCTTTAATTGACCTGTAGGGGTTAGCCCAGGTGAAGTGCATACTTGTTGAGGCTTACTTCTTCCAGAATGATTTAAGGACCCGTTTTATTAGCCCGCTGGTCTTCTCTTCCGCTTTTGCGCTGACTGGAACCTCCTTGGGTTTCACTGCGGCTGCGCTCTTCTTTCTCGAACTTGGCTCAAGTCCCCGTCCCGGCTTGTAGAAGGAGAGGCGTGCGTCTGAGGAGGTGTCTTCTGACTTTGTCGGCTTTGCAGGCCTACCGCTGCTGCGCGGCGTCCTGGTGCGCTCTTTAGTATCACCGGACGGCCTCTTGCTGGCGGTTCTGCGAGGCTGCTGTGCCCGTTTCTGTTCGCCGGTGCGCTTTTCGCTGCCTTCGCTCGTCTTTCTGGGTCTTTCCTTAGAGCCTTGCGAGCCCTGGGTACTCTTGGCTGCTCCATCTGCGCTTTTGGCCGGTCTGCGGCCTCTGGGCCTGTGGGGCCTTCTGGGCCCGCCTTCATTTGAGGCTGCCGGGCTTGTCTCCGTGCTCGCTCCTTTAGATTCTTTGGTCGGCTCTTTTGAAGCGCTGGCCTTAGAAGCTGTAGACTGGCTCTTTGCAGCCGGACGGGAGGAGCTTGAGGACGGCTTTTTGCCGCCAGAAGAGCTTCTTGAAGAGGTGCTTTTGCTGCGCGGACCTCTGTCAGGTCTTTTCGTACCGGAGCGTGCCGGTCTCTTTGCAGGCCCTGCGGTACGCGTGCGCGAACCTCTGTAGCGGCCTGCCTTATCCTTGACGACTTCGTCCTCGTCCATCCATTCATTGTCTATCTTGCGCTCTATATACTCTTCAATAGCCGGAAGGTTGAAGACAGAGTCTTCGCATCCGAGGCTATACGCCTTGCCGCTCTTTCCAGCACGCGCGGTTCTGCCTATGCGGTGCACGTAGTTTGCCGGGTCTTCAGGCAGATCGTAATTGATTACGTGCGTTACGTCGTCTATGTGGACCCCTCGTGCTGCAACGTCGGTGGCGATAAGAGTATTTACCTTACCGGCCTTCATGGAGGCCATTATACGCTCGCGCTTGGACTGGCTTACGTCGCCCGTAAGAACAGAGGCCTCCAGGCCGTTCTCCTTCAGCTTCCATTCGAGCATCTCCGCTGTGCGTTTCATATTGGTGAAGATGATGGTTCTTAGCGTGTCCGGCCTTTTGAGCAGCCCCATCAAGACCCCGAGTTTCTCTTCGTTCGACACATAGAGCACCTTCTGGTCGATGGCGTCTACCGTAACGGATTCGGGCTCTATCTCTACGAGTACGGGGTCGGGCTTCATGTACCTGGATGCCAGGCTCTTTACGTTGTAGTCAATCGTTGCGGAGAAGAGCAGCGTCTGGCGCTCTTTATCTTTCGGCAGCCGACCGGCAATGTACCTGACGTCCGGGGCAAAGCCCATGTCGAACATGCGGTCGGCCTCGTCGATTATGAACATCTCTATGGAACTGAGGCTGAATGCTTTCGACTTGTAGAGGTCCATGAGCCTGCCGGGTGTGGCTACTATGATGTCTACACCCTCTTTCAGGGGGCCTATCTGCTTGTCGTAATCGACCCCGCCGTAGATGGCTATGGAGCGAAGAGAGAGGTGGTTGCCGAGTTTGTCGGCCTCTTTAGAGACTTGAGTTGCCAGTTCGCGTGTAGGAACGAGAATAAGCGCCCTTGGGTCGCGCCCCTTTTTCAACTCTCCGGTATTGAGTCTGTTTAGCGCCGTAATGAGAAAGACCGCAGTCTTTCCTGTGCCTGTCTGCGATTGGGAGATGATGTCCATTCCGGCAAGAGAGTCCGGCAGGGACTGTTCCTGCACTGGGGTGCAGCGCTCGTAACCCATATCATGAATTGCTTGTAGAATTTTTTTGTCTATTTTTAGAATGTCAAATTTCATGTCTATCCATCTGAATTGCGAACGAACGGAGCCGCGCCATCAGGGCCGCCGGGCCTTGGGTTGCCGTTCGTTCTGTTGTTTGTGTCTGTGGAAGTTGCATAAGTGGTGAGGTGCGTGGAGAGCAACTCAAATGTTATTGTTGTGTCGGATGTCAAAACCGGTCCACCTGTACGCGAAGTCCGCCGGGTGTCATTGCGGCAGTATAGGTTATGGGCATGGTCTTGGTCTCATTAGGGCCGGTTAGCGCTACATCTGCAGTGCAGGAGTATGTATGGCTCTTATCGTCCAGCCCGGTCTGCACTACGTTTCTTAGGCTGAAGCTCAGTTTCTTTAGCGCATCGGCATTGCCCATGGTCTGGGTAAACTGCCGCTCGAATCCGGCCTTCATGCGGTCAAGAACCTGTGACTCAACCTTGGGTGAGTCGCAACTGGCGCTCTTGGTACATGCGCCAAGGAGTACGGGTAGTGCGAGCAGCACGGTAAGTACGGCAAGTTGCTTAAAAGATTTCACTTTAATTATTCGCCCTTTCAGTTTAGAATTATTTTCAGACTATCATAACGAAAAGATAGATGCAAACAGGGAAATAGTAGACGTGCTGATAGCAAAGACCGGACTTAGGTCACATACTGTTAGGGCTGTTTATTATAAAGATCTGACAGTCTGGATGTTCTGCACTAGTGTGCATACTTTGGTGCGGCCCCCGGTCGATCAGTACCTTTTGCCAGGGCTCTAATCAAACCTTAATGTAGTAGACCTTAACCTATATTGTGGTG
>JADFVP010000177.1 GCA_015222595.1 Pseudomonadota bacterium | reverse complement strand
ATGTTGGACGGCTTAATCACAATTTCGTCACAGTCCAACCAAAAAGGGGTTACGGAAATCCCGTAACCCCTTGATAAATATGGTGCGCCTGGAGGGATTCGAACCCCCGACCTACGGATTCGTAGTCCGTCGCTCTATCCAGCTGAGCCACAGGCGCAATAAAAAAATATGGCGGAGAGGGGGGGATTCGAACCCCCGGTAGAGTCACCCCTACAACTGCTTAGCAGGCAGCTGCCTTCGACCACTCGGCCACCTCTCCTTATACAAAAGACAAAACAGTGCGCTACACCAGCTACTCTTGCGAAGCAAAGCTGTGCTTTTTCTGAATCAAAGCGAAAATTGCCCGGCTAAGCCGGGCAACGCGCACCCTTCTATTTACCACGACTCTATGTTATAATCAAGACCACTTTTTACAGCAGGTAACAAAAATAGGGAGATTTTACTGTGGACGACTCAACAAAGCAGTGCCCGGAGTGCGGCGCTGAGTACTATGCACATATAGAAGAGTGCGGAAACTGCCATGTCAAGCTGCTCTCTTCAAAAGATATAGCCGAGGGGCGAATAGATGTGAACTCCCTCAGTGCGCTAACCTGCATAATGGAAGGCCCTATCGACAGGCTGAAGGAGATTGCGCACGGACTCGACACCGCAGGGTTCGAGACCCGAATACTGAACGCAAAGAGCGACGACGGCGCAGACTGCTGCGACTCCGGCGGCTGCGGTTCGGACACCTTCGGTATCTACCTCTCTCAGGGCGTGGCCGAGAAGGCGAGACTGATCGCGCGCGACCTTCAAAACCGCATGTACCCCGAAATAGCCGAGATGGAAGAGCAGATAAGCAAGGGCAACTGCCCCGCGTGCGGCCACAACATAGAGTTTGCTCTGGCCGAGTGCCCGGACTGCGGTCTCTATATCGGCGCATAGGCGGCCTCGCAACAACGTCTCACCTAACCAGTACGCGCCACTAAAAACCGGGCCATGCTCACTCCGCCCGCCTCCTTGACCGCCCCACGGGTCTGTGTTACCTTTTTACTTTAACGGGCCGAACCACTGTTGTCAGACCGCGCAAACCCCACATAAACCCTATGGCCGCATAACCTATGTCCATACCTTCAACACAGAGTAACGGAAGTAGGACCATTGCGCGCCTGTGCCTCTTTACGGCACTGCTAGTAGTTATGCTCGGCACCCTTTACGGCTGCACGCCGAACGACCCGTACCGCCCGGAAGAGAGAGACCGCTCCATCTTCTACACCACCTTCAACGAACCACCGAAGCACCTCGACCCGGCCCGCTCCTACAGCTCGGACGAGTACGCCTTCATAGGGGTGATCTACGCCCCGCCGCTCCAGTACCACTACCTCGACCGCCCGTACCGGCTCATCCCCTTAACGGTAGAGTCGATGCCAAAACCGGTCTACTACGGAAAAAAGGGCAGACAACTAAGCGGCGACGCGCCTGCGTCGAAGGTAAAGAGAGCCGTGTATACGATAACGCTCAAACCCGACATGCAATACCAGCCCCACCCGGCCTTTGCCAAAGACTCTTCTGACACGCCCCTCTACAGAGATATGACGGAACAGGGGCTCGGCAACGTCCATGAGCTTAGAGACTTTAAAGAGACCGGCACGCGCGAGGTTCTTTCTAACGACTATATCTTGCAGATAAAGCGGCTTGCAGACCCTCTGGTCGAAAGCCCGGTTCTGCCGATACTAGAAAAGTATATACTGGGGCTAAAAGAGTACTCAGAGAGTCTGAGAGCAGAGCTTGAAGAGATACGGGCAGATAGGCGCGCGGCTCAGGGAGCGAGCTACAACCAGACAACGGACGAGCAGCAAAACCCCATCCGCTTCGACTACGACAAGTACCCTCTGCCGGGCGTTGAGCGCATAGACGACCACAGCTATAGAATAGTTCTCGGAACAAAGTACCCGCAGTTCATCTACTGGCTCGCCATGCCGTTCTTCTCGCCCGTTCCTGCCGAGGCGCTCGACTTCTACGCCGAGACCGCGCTCGTAAAAAGGAACATAACCCTCGACCGTTTTCCAATAGGCACGGGCCCGTACATGATAGAGAGCTACAACCCGAATATGGAAATCGTTATCAGGAAGAACCCCAACTTCTACGGCGAAACCTATCCCGCAACTGGCGCGCCCGGCGACATGGAGGCAGGGCTCTTAGAAGACGCGGGCCGCGAGCTGCCGCTTACCGAACGCATCGTCTTTAAGCTCGAAAAGGAGGCGATACCCCGGTGGAGCAAGTTCCTCCAGGGGTACTACGACAGCTCAGGCATAAACTCCGACAGCTTCGATCAAGCCGTCTCGATGTCGGCCTCAGGGCAGGCAGAGCTGACTAGTAGTATGCTGGACAAGGAAATCATGCTCAAGACCGCAGTGCAGCCAACGACCATGTACATGAGCTTCAATATGCTAGACGACGTCGTCGGCGGCTACTCAACAAACAAGCAGAAGCTCCGTCAGGCGATCAGTATCGCCCTCGACTACGAGGAGTTCATTGAGATCTTCAACAACGGGCGTGGCATCGCGGCCATGAGCCCGCTTCCACCCGGCATCTTCGGAAGGCGCGAGGGTAAGGCTGGAATAGACCCGTACGTCTACGACTGGGACACGGTTAAGAACCGCCCGAGGAGAAAATCGATAGGAGAGGCGAAGAGGCTGCTCGCCGAAGCCGGGTACGCCGGCGGACGCACGCCCGACGGCAGGCCCTTGAAGATTACCTTCGACAACGCTTGGACCGGCCCCGACTACACGCCCATGATAAACTGGTACGTAAAGCGACTAAAGCTCTTGGGCGTTCAGCTAGAGAACCGCACCACCGACTACAACCGCTTCAGAGAGAAGGTTATGAAGGGCAACTTCCAGCTCCTCTTCTGGGGCTGGAACGCCGACTACCCGGACCCGGAAAACTTCATGTTCCTGCTCGCCGGGCATAATGGTAAAGTAAAATTTCAGGGAGAGAACACCGCAAACTACGCCAATCCAAAGTACGACGCGCTCTTTAAAAAGATGGAGAACATGAGCAACACCCCGGAGCGGCTCGCTATAATCGACGAGATGACGGCTATACTCCAAAAGGACGCCCCGTGGGTATGGGGCTACCACCGCGTCGCCTTCGGCCTCTATCACTCGTGGGTACGAAACGTAAAATCGAACGCAATGGCCAACAACACAACAAAGTATATCCGCATAGAGATTCCGGAGCGCAATAAGGCGCGCAAGGCGTGGAACACCCCTGTGCTCTGGCCCGTTGCGCTTGTAGTTATTATTTTCGCAGGCCTCTTTGTTCCGGCCATCATAGCGATTCGCAAAAAGCGGGGTGGGTAGATGCTGACCTACATAATACGCCGCCTGCTCTACGCAATACCGATTATCATCGGGGTCAACCTACTGACCGCACTGCTCTTCTTCTACGTCAATACGCCCGACGACATGGCAGTGCAGATACTCGGCCACAAGAACGTAACGCCCGCTGCTATCGAAAACTGGAAACGCGACCACGGCTACAACCTGCCGGCCTTCATCAACACGGAAGAGTCCGGTGTGGCGACTATTACGCAGACCATCTTCTTCCAGAAATCCGTGCCGCTCTTCTGGTTCGACTTTGGCCGCTCGGACCGCAACAACTTGGACATCGGAGGCGAGATAAAACGGCGAATGTGGCCGAGTCTGGCCATCTCCGTGCCGACCTTTCTAATGAGTATCTTCTTTAGCCTCGCAGTAGCGATGGCGCTGGCCTACTACCGAGGCACGTACCTCGATATTTCAGGCGTAGTGCTCTGCGTAATTGGAATGTCGATCTCCGCGCTCTTCTATATTATCGCGGGCCAATTTGTCTTAGGAAAGCTTTTGAGGTTATTTCCTATTTCCGGTTTCGACTCCGGCATCTACTCTCTAAAGTTCATGGTCATGCCTGTGGTCATAGGGGTTCTCTCAGGCATAGGCTCCGGGGGCCGCTTCTACAGAACGGTCTTTTTAGAAGAGATCAACCAGGACTACATTCGCACGGCACGCGCCAAGGGGCTCGGCGAAAGAACGGTGCTCTTCAAGCACGCGCTAAAGAACGCCATGATACCGATACTGACCAATGTAGTGGTCTCCATTCCGTTCCTCTTTTACGGCTCGCTCATTATGGAAAACTTCTTCTCTATTCCGGGACTCGGCAGCTTTACGATAGACGCAATACAGTCGCAGGACTTTGCCATTGTGCGCTCAATGGTCTATCTGGGCTCGCTGCTCTACATAGTAGGCCTCATACTGACCGACATAAGCTACACGCTCGCGGACCCACGGGTGCGCCTCGAGTGAGGCCAGAGCGTGCGCTCATTTAATTTAAAAGCTATGAAGATTTTTACGTTCTTATAAATAGAGTTATACAGGTAGACAAATAGACGGTACAGACGATTGAAACCACGTAACAACCAAATAGAAATATCGCAATCTTGGTTGTTCTACAGAGAGTTACACAGGTAGACAAGTTGACGACAGAGAAAATTGAAATCTAAAATCACCCCAATAGAAATAGCGCAGCTATGCCGGTAATACTCGCTACAGACATAATAGT
>JADFVP010000176.1 GCA_015222595.1 Pseudomonadota bacterium | reverse complement strand
CTCTTAGCGAGCCGACCCCTGTTAGAAAGTCCGTTGCTATTGCCGAAACGCGCGCCGTGCTGCTCACAATAACCTGGTTCAGCTCCGGCTGATAGAGCCAGAGAGACTTGCCGCTTCCTATTAACTCGTCGGTGGACCCGACCCTGTACTGCCAGCGCATCATGCCCGGCTTCTTGAACCAGACCCGCCCGCCCGTGGTCATAGCGCTACCCATGCCAACAGAGAGCACCTTCTGGGTAAAGTCCGCGCTTATGCTGCCGAGTTTGTCGTAGCGCGCCTCTAAGCGCGAGACCACTGCCTCTAACTCCGCCGCGTTCATACTCTTTGTGTTTCCGGCCTTGTTATTTCCAGCCAAAGAGAGGCCGGGCGCAGAGAATAATAGCGCAACAATACAGAACAGCAACAGAGAGACCGCCCCGACTCCGTATCTATTTATAAAGTACTTCATAGCCGCTCCTGCTCCAGGGTAAACCCTAGAGTTTTTTCCACTCTGGAGTTACCTCTAGAGTTTTTTAATAAGAACCTCTCTCGGACGCGACCCTTGAGACGGGCCGATAACGCCCTGGCTCTCCATATGGTCTATGAGGCGCGCAGCCGTGTTGTACCCTATACGGAAACGGCGCTGAAGGTACGAGGTAGAGATCATCTCTAGCTGCGAGGCGAGCGCAACGGCCTCGTCGTAACGGCGCAGGAACTCTTCGCCAAGTTCCTCGGCCTCTTCGCTTACAGACTCGTCCGGCGCGTTCATTATCTCGGTGTCGTAAGCAGGCGCGCCCTGAGCTTTCCAGAACTCGGCAACCCTCATAATCTCGTCCTCCGAGACGTAGACGCCATGGAGCCTTTTCAATATAGAGGTTCCGGGCGGTATAAAGAGCATATCGCCTTCGCCCAGAAGCGTCTCGGCCCCCGAGGTGTCGAGTATGGTTCTCGAATCTATCCGGGTCGGAAGCTTAAAGGCTATGCGTGCCGGAAAGTTGGTCTTGATGAGCCCTGTTACGACGTCCACACTAGGCCTCTGCGTGGCAATTATAATATGTATCCCGGAGGCGCGCGCCATCTGCGAGAGCCTGACGAGGCACTCCTCGACATCTTTACCCGACGTCATCATGAGATCCGCCAGCTCGTCTATGATAACCACTATAAAGGGCAGCCTGCGGTGCTCGTTCTCTTCGATAACTTCAGTTGTTTCGGCAACTCCGCCATCGGGAGCGTCGAGATCTATTACCACCGTGTCGTCTGTGCTCTTGGCCGCTGCCTCGGCCTCGGCAACCCTTCGAGCTTCTTCTTCGGCGGCGGCTTCGGCGGCTATCTTGGCATTGTAGGTCCCTATGTTGCGCGCGCCCTTTTCAGACATAAGCCGGTACCGCTTGGTCATCTCGACCACTATCGATTTTAACGCCACGGCAGCGCGCTTCGGGTTGGTAATCACGGGGGTTATCAGGTGCGGAATGCCTTCGTAGGCCGAGAGTTCGAGCATCTTGGGGTCTATCATCAGAAAACGGACGTCCTCCGGAGTGGCCTTGTAGAGTATGCTAAGGACCATCGCGTTTACCGATACGCTCTTGCCAGACCCCGTGGCTCCGGCGACCAGAAGGTGCGGCATGCGCGCGAGATCCGCCACGTGCGGTACTCCGGCAATATCTCTGCCGAGCGCGAGCGCTATGCGCGAGTCGGTCTCTTCGAACTCGTTACATTCGAGCAGTTCGCGTATCAGTATGGTCTGCTTCTTCTTGTTCGGTATCTCTATGCCGACGACGGACTTACCCGGAATAGGGGCTATTATCCTGATGGAAATCGCCTTCATCGCAAGTGCGAGATCGTCCGATAGATTGGTTATCCGGCCGACCTTTATACCCGGAGCCGGTTCGAACTCGTACATCGTTACAACAGGGCCGGGCCTAACCTCAAGCACGCGACCCTCTACGCCAAAGTCGAGGAGCTTATTCTCTAAAATCTTCGAGTTCTCTAAAAGGGCCTCGTTATCGACCACGCCCGCAGTATGGGGCACAGGGTCTAAGAGCGTGGTGGTGGGAAGGGTGAAGCTTCCGCCGGGGGCGGTGAACTCAAGCGGCGCGCCCCCTTCGTCCGGGGCGCCTGCCGTCTTCTTGTCGTTCTGCTTTTCTTTTTGGGCCTCGAGAAAATCGGTCTGCGTCTTGGGCGGCGCCGGAGGGACTATCGTAGGCACGTTCGCTCTCTGCTCTAGTGCGTCCTCTTTGGCCATACGCTCGACCCGTGCTTCGTCCTCCCTCTTCTCGCGCTCTTCTCTAGCACGCTCGGCGGCTTCGGCTGCGGCAACGGCTGCAATGCGGGCGGTCTCCTCATGCAAAGCCTTCTGGACTTTAATAGAGTCCGAGACAGTGCCGGCGGTAGCGGTAATAAAAGAGAAGAACTTTATGCTTCCGTGCGCTACCGAGGTACCGGTTGCGACTAAAAGAGCAGCGAGGTCTACGGCAAAAAGGAGAATGAGCGTCCCGGTCTCGCCTATATAGGCCCCGAGAGTGCGGCTCAACAGGAGCCCGATAACGCCTCCGGCGCCCTCGGCGGTCATTAGAGCGGAGAGTATGGAGGAGGTGACGGGAATAAAGAGCACAAAGGCCGCAGGCACGGCTGCGCGTATGGTGACAACACGGCGCAGAAGCAGCTTAAGGGCGATAACACCGAGAATGAACGGGAAGATATAGGAGGTGTAGCCGATGAAGTCGAAGAGAAAGCTGGAGACGACCGTGCCGACTCTGCCGCCGAGGTTGGTCGTGCCGGAGTCGGAAAAGAGACTGACCGCAGCATAGAGGGCAATGGCCAGAAGCAGAATTCCAACGACCTCTTGAGCGAGCCCCGGAGCGCCGGAGCTACTCTGGCGGACGCTCTTGTCGGAGCTGCTTGAACTCTTGGCTCTTTTGGCCTCAGACCTACCAGCCGATCCGGTCGATTTAGCGGACTTTGCCATACATTGCCATTCTTATTCGGGCGTTATAATTTCGGGCGTCACATTAACACAGTAACAAAGGCGGGCGGGGTGAACAGAAAAGGCCCACCCGGAAAAGTGAAAGCAGTTAGCCGTTCTTAAACTGCTTGCTGAGCGTTATGGTCTGGAACTGATACGACGAGCCGATCTTGGGCCCGTAGACCTCTTCGGGAACCTCGAACATCTTCTCGAAGGTCAGCTTGCAGAAGGTCTGCCCGTCGGCGATCATAAAGGGCACGTCGTGCGCCCTCACCTCCAGCACAGCCTTGGTGCCGAGCACCTCGCCCTTGGGGCCGTAGCCGAAACCGGGGTCGAAGAAACCGGCGTAGTGCGTGCGAAGCTCACCCGAACCGGCCTCGTAGGCCGCCATCTCGGCTGCATACGACGGAGGAACGCGCACCCTCTCTTTGGATGACAGAATGTAGAACTCTTCGGGCTCCAAGATGATAGTACCCTTCTCGGTTCTAATCATCGGCTCCCAAAAGTCGTTTATCTCGTAAAAATCCTTCTTCGATAGATCCACCACATGGGAGTTCTTGCGGCTCTTGTAACCGATTATGCCGGTCGCATCGTCGCCTTCCAGGTCAACGCTCATAAAGAGTCCGTCGGAGATATTAATATCTCGCGTCTCAATGTGGTCGTCTCCGTCGAAGAGAAGCCTGTGGTCGTTGTTCAATGTCTTTAGCTGCGAATCGCTAAGGCGGCAGTCGCCCTTCATTAAACGGAGCTGCACCAGAGAGAGCCCTTCGTGCACCTTTATAGTGTAGGAGCGCGGCATCACCTCAAGGTAGAGCCCACCCTTGTAGCCGGTGGCAATATCGTCGAAGCGCGGAGAGTAGTCGGTCAGAACGCGCGCAAAAACATCGAGCCTGCCGGTGGTGGACTTTGGGTTGGCGCGGCCCGAAACACCTTCGGGCAGCGCGAGCTCCTCCATAAGGGGTATCAGGTAGACGTGGCCCTTTTCGAGTATTCCACCGTTTGAGATATCGGTCTCGTACATCACAAGATCGGTTCCGTAAAGGTCCTCACTCCTGAGCTTCTCCATGACCGTGTGCCCTTCAGGCAGAAAGCTCGAAACGAGCCTGTAGGCCTTGGGGCCGAGCCTTAAGTCGATGGAGGCGGGCTGTATCTGGGCCTCTGCTATAGGCTCCGAGTTGGTGCGCAGTGCGCCCTTGTCGATCGCGTCCTTTATCTGCTGAAGACTGTAAACACCGCTGGTCATGATATTTTCAACTTCTTTCTTATACGGTTACTGACTTATACGGTTATGGGTCCGGGTCTTTATACCGAGTACTGGTTTCTGTCATTTCCGGGCCCGTCGTTTCGGGCCTGCCTGGAGCCTGAAAGCACAGAACCATAAGATGTTATACTGCACGCGCCTGCACGTCAAGGGTATTTGTTGCCCCGGCGCTCTCTCGCTCCGTTTCCGAGTAGCGAGGGCGCGGGAGCCCGGACAAAAAAAAGACCGCCTGAGAGGCGGTCTTGCTATCTGATATTAAACGGCTATTCGGTTTCCTATCGTCCTACCCCCCGACTTGGCCCACAGAGAAGAGTGTGGCCTGCGCTCGGCGCTCTGGAGACACCGACCCTAAAGGCCAGCCCCTTTGGCGCCCCGGTTACTGCTAGCAGAACATAAGCCCGGCCCGAGAGAGTCCATAGAACTTCTTGGTCCAGACCACGCGGGCCTTTCGTGCGATCTCAAGCCCTGAGCACTGCACGTCTACGGTGTCGTCGGCATTGAACGGAAGGTAGCCCTTCATCTTTATACCGACTCCCGTGGTAGAGAGGTCTACAGTGCGTACCGGTACGGAGACCTCGCCCTTCAAGATGTCGCACCCCTTCTGGACGATCTCCCTGCCTAGATCCCTTCTGTCTGAATCTGCGGCCCTTACCTCGTAACCGCAGTACGGACAAGGCATTTTGGTCTCTCGCGCAGCCGTAAAGAACGGATTTTCACATCTCGGACAGCTCAGCTTGTTCATTTTACCCCATTTTTTTGCCAGGCCGGTTACTTCTTACACGCTGTAGAATTGCGCGTCTTTATCATAACAGCAGGTCTATTATTGTCAACTTAAATTTAACTTTAAAAATATCTTTTCTGGACTCCGTTGTCCGATTTTCCTGAAGCCAACTCGCACAAGAATCGAGCTATAACCCCTTGACATTTAATGCTCGCTCTGCTAAAGATAACTTAGTGAAAAAACAGACAAAAAAGAAGAACGGCCTTAAAAAGTGGCATCTCTTCGGCACCTGCATGGCCGCAATCGTACTCTTTGCGATCTTTGGCGATAAAGGCTTCATAGACGCCTACAGGCTCGGCGTTGAACGCGACGGCATTGTTGCGGTCAACCACTCTATCGACGAGGAGAATAAAGACCTTACAAAAAGAATCGAACTCCTCAAGACCGATAAGAGGTTCATAGAGTTTATCGCCAAAAAAGAACTCGGCATGATCGGAAGGGATGAGGTGCTCTACAGGATTTCAGGACAAGAGTAAAGAGACCGAACAAAGGTATCCCTCTCTATTATCTATAAACTCCGCCTATCCAACAGTACAGCTATCCCTTACTTACTACATGCCCATACATTTAAAATATATATCGGAATATTTACCCTGGAACTTTAACTCAGCCACGGTTAAAAGTGCTGCCGGGCTTAGAGCCTGAGCTATATTCCAGAGCTATAACAGAGCATATACAAGAGCCGAAGAGAGAGAGGCAAGGCGTGAACAGAACAGTAAAGACCGCCGCCGTGCAGATGGCGCCGAGTGCCGATAGAGACCGCAACCTGCGCAAGGCCGCCGAGCTGATAGAGCTTGCCGCTTCAGAGGGCGCCGAGATAATCGCGCTGCCCCAGCTCTTCAATAGCGAGTGGTTCCCTTTCGAGATAAACACGGCCCACCTCTCGAAGTCCGAGAGCGCCGACGGTCCCTCCGTTACGGCGATGCAGGAGGCGGCGCTGAAGCACAAGAGCGTAGTAATCGCTCCTATCTTCGAGGCCTATCAGGGCGCACACTTCAACACCGCCTTTGTCATCGGCCCGGACGGCAAGATAATCGGACGGTATCGAAAGATCCATATACCGCAGATACCGCTCTGGGAGGAGGGCAGCTACTTTGCCCCCGGAGATCTAGGCTTTCCGGTCTTCAAAACCCCGAACGCAACCATAGGCGTTCAACTCTGCTGGGACGTCTTCTTTCCCGAAGGCTTCCGCACGCTGGCCCTAAAGGGCGCGGAGATAGTCTTCACCCCGACGGCCTCGGCCTTCTACCACTCGCACGCCAAGTGGGAACGAGCAATCGCAGCGGCAGCGCACTCCAACGGCTTCTTCGTCTTCAGAGTAAACAGAGTAGGGGACGAGGCGCAGCAAGAGTTCTACGGCAGGAGCTTTGCCGTGCACCCGGACGGAGAGATGCTCGTGGAGCCCGGAGGCGCAGGCGAAGGCATTGTGGTGGCTTCAATGGACCTTAGCGAAATAGCGACCACACGCAACGAATGGGTCTTTTTAAAAGGCCGCAGGCCGGAGCTGTATAAAGAAATATCGAAGAGTTAACAAATCTTACAGAGGCCTTAAGGAACCTGTAAAAGGGACGCAGGCCGGAGCT
>JADFVP010000175.1 GCA_015222595.1 Pseudomonadota bacterium | reverse complement strand
GCGCTAAACTCCGGCACAACACCTCTCGCTTGTAATCTCTCCGCCTCTCCCTTATGCGCAACTGCCGCCAGATAAAAAAGAGGAGATATGAGACGGGGGGCAGCCGTATGGCAGTCCCCCGTAGCTAACATAAAAAGTTTTTAGATCGACAGAGAAAACAGTCCGTCGGTTATTGCTACTCGGCCTGCATGGTGCTTACCTTGTCTCCAACCACCATGGCGCGAAGGCCTTTCAAGACTATGCACGTTGAGGTGGACTCACTCGGATCGAGCACCACCATAGTGCCGAGATTAATCGGCGGCAGCTCTATAGACTCTTTCGTAACAGGGTCTGTAGCCGAGGGCCTGTCTCTAAAGACCCTGAGGACATTGCCCTCGCCGAGCCCGTCGCTCAGTCCGCGATCTATATAGACGATATCTCCGCCCGCAAAGTTGGTCGAAGCGTCGAGCGCAGCGACTATCACGCCGTCAACAGGAGCCGTCGACTCGGTCAGCTCTACCTCCGTTACCGGCTCTATGTACGGCATCAGAAGCGCTCCTGCCTCAACCTCTTTAAAAGAGTTGTCTATGCGCGCCTCGACAACCCCTGAAGCATCGGTAAGCACAAGACTTCCCAGTATATCGACCATGTAGCCGATATCGACCCCTGTTTCGGGGTGGGCCACCCTGGACCCGGTAACATAGATAGAGTAGCGGTCGCCGACTACAGCCTCTGCATCCTTTAAAGAGACAAAGACCTCTGCGCCCTCATCCATCATTATCATATTGAGCTTCGACTCTATGATAGCGCCGCTTGAACTGAGTTCATCGTCAGAGACAAAGCCCTGCCTCTTCATCAGGTTCGACCCTACCGTCGGCCCTTTGACCCGTGGCGGAGGCACCGGCTCGGGTTCGAGCATTACGACCTTTTCGGCCCCGTCCTCAAGCGCCACGACCGGCAGTCCGTCGACATCGACAGGAGCGCGCGGAACCTTGACCTTGCGGCTTATTATCTCAATGCCGTCGGACGTGACCCGAACAACATCGCCCGGAAAGATAAGGTGCGGGTTCTTTATATAAGGATTGCTCTTCCAGACCCTCGGCCACTTGTACGGGTCTTCCAGGTACTTGCCGGTAATGTCCCAGAGCGTATCGCCCTTTACGACCGTATAGACAAGGGGCTCTTTATCAGGCGCCGCTCCGGCGTCTGGAACCGCCACGGTATCTGCCACAGCCGCGCTAGGCCCGGCCAGGAGCACAAGAGTTACTCCGAGCGTGCAGGCAGATCCGGCTACCAGGCCCTTAAGCCCCGCCACACAATTGCCAGTTAAAAAATCGAGAGACATTTTCTTCATTTCGACCCATCCTTTTTTGTGCTCAAAAGAGTCTTGAGCGTTCTGTCGGCCTTGCCGGCCGCAACCGAGTCAGGGTAACTCGACACGAGCCTGTTAAACGTACGGCTCGCATTATCGTACTCTTCAAGTTCTATATAAGATAGCCCTACTTTCAACATCGCGTCAGGCGCCTTGTTCTCATTCGGGTAAAGTTCCGTTACCTTGAGAAAACTCTTCAGCGCGCTCTTGTACTCCTGTTCGGAATAATGCGCCTCGCCTAGCCAGTAAAGAGCGTTATCCGCAAGTGAGTGCTTCGGGTACGAGGCAGTAAAGAGAGAAAATACCTCGCGTGCCGAAGCGTACCTGCCCTCTAAAAAGAGGTTCTGCCCTTTGGAGTAGAGCCCCTTCGGGCCGAGCGGCTTGGCGGCCCTGTTCTTCTTCTTTACGCTCTTCTTTTTACGCTTATTGCTCTTCTTTAAAACGTTCCTGTTTGCGCCCTTCTTGGAAGCCTCAAGAACCCGAACCTTGCCCTTGGCGGTCTTTAGAACCTTGACCTTAGGAGCCTCCTCCGAGAGCTTTACCACCTTCAGATTCTCCGGCGGCGCCTCCGGGGCGTAGACAACCCCGGAGCCGATACCCGGAAAGAGCTTCTCTTGAAGCAGCTGTAGCTTAACGCTGAGTTCGTCTATCCTATCGTTGGCCGCGTCGAGTGCCCTCTTCTGCTCGGCCATGCGACGCTCCAGAGTGTCGGACTCTGCCGTTCCAACGGGCGCGGTAGCGCAACCCGCAACAGTTACGGTTAGGAGCGCAGCTAGTATGATCTCTTTATAAAACACTTTTGCAAACTTAATCCCCTTTGGCGGCCTTTGTCAAGAATTTTTTATTACTTCTGCCACTCAACCGGCAGCACAGCAGTGCACTCTTCTCCACAATTGCATAGTACTCAAAAGATGCCATACTATCGATATCGGCACTCCTTACTATTTATTTAACTTTTTTAAGCGGTTATTATCTGTGACCCAAGTCTCTTCGGCCAATTATACCGATCTGCCGTACGGCGGGACTACAGCTCCTTGACGCTTCCCTTGCCGTACCTCTTATAAAGATAGGCGAGCACGGAGAGAAAAACAAAGAGGCCGAGACCGAGAAAGAAGGTAGGCGAGAGCTTGCCTTTCAAGAGTTCGGGGAGCGAACTGGAAAAGAGAACATAGGCGCCGATGCCCGGAAGCATAAAAAGAAGTGTTGCTACGATATAGTGGGAGAACTTTATTGAGGTGAGCCCGAAGGCGTAGTTTAAGAGGTTGTACGGAAAGAGCGGAATGAGGCGCGTAATTGCAACCACCTTCCACCCCTTCTGCTTTACCAGCTCATCTACCCTTGCAAGGCGTGCCATGCCGGGCCCTTTGAGCAGGCCGGCAACCCAGTCGCGGCCCATGGTGCGCGCAATTATAAAGGCGAGCCCAGAGCCTATGGTCGCGCCAACGGCCACGTACAGAAACCCCCAGACCGGGCCGAAGAGCACCCCGCCGACAATGGTCAGCGCAAGCCCCGGGAGCATAAAGACCGGGGCTACACTGTAGATAGCGATGTATACAACGGGGCCGAGCGCGCCGAAACCCTCTATCCATAGGATAAGCGCATCCGGGTTAAGATACCTGCCCACTTCGGTAAAGCGCACCAGCAACAGCGCCGCCACAACAAACGAGAGCAGCACCAGCACCTTGAAATGTCTGCCTTTAAAACCGCCCACTTATGAGCCTCCCGTACTCTTTAGCGCCCCCACTGCGCCCCGCCCGGCAAGATGAGTCTATAGTAAAAGTATACTCGAAAATCGGCAAAATGGGGTGGCGAAAAGAGACGAATCATGGAGAATTCGGAGAAGATAGCGCGACCCACCTGTAAAATCGAAGAAAAAATCGGGAAGAACGGAGACCAAATCGGCTCTATTTTCACCCTCTCTCCCGGATAAACCGATTTACTGCCGAGAGCGTCGGTATACCGCTCCGTCCGCCAGCAGATGTGCACTTTAACGCAGCCGTTGCCGAGGCGAATTTAACCGTCTGCTCAAGAGGCCACCCCCGAAGCAGCCCATAAATATATGCCCCGTGAAAGACGTCTCCGGCCCCTGTGCTGTCAACTGCGGTTACCTTAAAGGCCGGAGTCTTGAACCTCTTGGGTCTTTTCTCCCCACCTCTACTATCGGCAGTAACCGAGCCCCTGCTTCCGAGCGTTACCGTAGCAACAGACGCACCGGCAGCTACTAGCCGCCCCAACGCCGCCGACGGGGTTTTGCCGTAAGCGCGAGCAAAACCCTCCGAAGCTACGACATAGTCACAAAGCGGAATAAGCTCTTCCATGCCGGGCCTGAGGCTACCGGCATGTAGCATGACCGGCACCCCGACACTTTTTGCAATCGTAGCAGCCTTAATAGAGGCGTCGGGCATAAGGCCGTCCAAAAGCAAAAAATCCTTACCCTTTATAAATGGAGCTGTAACCTCGTTGGCCTTTAGAGGCGCAACTGTCGG
>JADFVP010000174.1 GCA_015222595.1 Pseudomonadota bacterium | reverse complement strand
TTTAAGGGACCGAAGCTTATACTGGCGCTTTCACCTTGTCCTGTAGGGTGGGGTTATGATCCTAAGGAGTCGGTTGAGATCGGCAAGCTTGCGGTAAAGACCGGTATCTGGCCCCTGAAGGAGTATATAGGTGGTTGTGTTGTTCATACAAAGATTCCCCAAAAACGTCTTCCGGTAGAAGAGTACCTCAAAAGGCAGGGACGCTTTGCCCACCTCTTTGAGCCGGTCAAGAATGAAGCGCTCTTGAGTGAGATACAGGCCGGAGTCGATGCTTACTGGAAGGGAATTGAAGAGTGACGGCTATTTTCTCCACCGAAGGTCTCTCGGGCGATAGTGAGGTTTAAAGGTATTTGATGGAAACGGCCAAGAAGAGCTATTTTCGCGAGGGAGGAGCCACTCCTCTGCTCGAGGAGACGATTTGGGAGCACTTCTCAAGCGTAGCTACCCGCTTTCCCGAAAATGAAGCGGTGGTCTCGATCCCGCAAAACCGTCGTTTGAGTTACGCGGAACTATCAAGGGCCGCCACGGGGCTCGCGCGCGGGCTTCTCGGCTCGGGCTTTGGCAAAGGAGACCGCATAGGTATATGGGCGACGAACAACATAGAGTGGCTCTTGCTTCAGATGGCCACGGCCTGTATTGGCGCGGTGTTAGTAAATATAAATCCTGCCTACAGGCCGAAAGAACTCGAATATGCACTGAAGCGCTCGGAGATTCAAGGGCTCTTTGTAATACCTTCCTTTCGGAGCAGCAACTACGTGAAGATGCTGCTTGGCCTGATGCCAGAACTGAAAGAGGCCGGATCCCTTAAGTCCGGCTTTAAAGATTTCCCTGCGTTAAAGCGTGTTGTCCTTTACGATCCTTCGGCCCCGGAAGAGACTGTGAGACCGCAACCGGGCTTTACCTTGTGGCAAGAGGTTTTGGAGGCCGGCGAAGGTGTTACAATCGAAGAGCTGGAGGCGGTTACGCAAAGCCTCGACAGTAACGACCCAATAAATATCCAGTACACATCAGGAACGACCGGCTTTCCGAAGGCGGTTCTGCTCACACACCGTAATATACTTAACAATGCCTACTTTTCAGCTCTTGCCCTGCACTTTACTGAGACCGACCGCCTCTGTGTCCCGGTCCCCTTTTACCATTGCTTCGGAATGGTGGTCTCCAACCTTCTCTGTTTTTCGGTTGGCGCTTGTCTGGTCATACCGTGTGAGCACTTCGATCCGCTCGCCGTACTCAAGGCCATTGAGGCGGAGAGCTGCACGGCCATTCACGGTGTACCTACCATGTTCATCGCCGAGCTGGAGAGCCCGGAGTTCAAGGGTATAGATACATCAACGCTCAGAACCGGCATAATGGCCGGTGCGCCATGCCCGCCGGTCTTAATGAAGCGCGTGATGGAGGAGATGCACTGTCCCCAGATACTGATAGGGTATGGTCAGACCGAGGCTTCTCCCATTACGCACCTGACGCATATAGACGACGGACTTGAGAGACGGACCGAGACCGTTGGGAAGAACCTTTCTCATCAGGAGGTGAAGGTGGTCGATCTCTCAAGCGGAGAGACCGTGGCGCTCGGAGTAGTCGGCGAAGTCTGCTTTCGCGGCTACCACATAATGAAGGGCTACTACAACGACCGTGATGCCACTGCTGCCGCCATAGACGCTGACGGGTGGCTCCGGTCCGGCGACCTCGGCAGGATGGATGAAGATGGATACCTGGAGATCACTGGAAGGCTGAAGGAGATGATAATCCGCGGAGGTGAGAATATCTACCCAAGGGAGATAGAGGATCTGGTCTTTACTCACCCGAAAGTGGCTGAAGTAGCTGTTTTCGGTATACCGGACGAGTACTTCGGCGAGGAGATAATGGCCTGGGTTGAGCTTCATGAGGGCGAGAGCGCGACCATAGAGGAGATAAGGGAATTCTGTAAAGAGAAGATAGCGCACTTCAAGATCCCGAAGCATATCCGGTTCGTAGATGAGTTTCCGATGACCGTCACCGGAAAACTTCAGAAGTTCCGCATGAGGGAGATCGCTGTAGAAGAGATGGAGAAAGGTTCCTAGAAAGGGGCGGCGCTACTGCTCTTGAGAGCCGTGCTCGGCTCTCTCCATCATGGTAAGCTCCCATCCGTCTGTTCCTCTGTCGTATCTGATGATGTAGATATAGCCGTCTTCTGCTAGCAACTTGAAGTAGTCGTGGTCCGTACCATACCACCTGTCGAGCACCTCGACTACCGGCAGAACCCGCTCCCTGATCTTTATGGACCGCGGCCTCTCGTTTGCCTTGTAGCCTGCGTACGCCTCTACCTGTATCTTTATGAGCATACTTTATCCGATTCCAGCCGGTACCCTCGTGATGGAATCCACGGGGTTGGTCTTGATTCTATTATAAACGATAAGCAAAGATTTAGAACATCTCCGGTTAGAGTACTTAATTCTCTTTAACAAATAAATGGAAGATAGTAAAATATAAATATAGACTGTGTCGGTCTCTCCCCTCTAACGTTTTGTTGTTCCGGTCCTGTTGTCTTGATAATAACTGTTAATCAATTAGGAGGCAAAAGGTATGCAGCTACCATTACAGATCACTTTTAGAAACCTCGAGTCATCAGAGGCGGTGGAAGCGGAGGTAAGGAAGAAGGCTGAAAAACTGGATAAGCGTTATGACCGTATAATGACTTGCCATGTGGTTGTCGAGGCACGCCATAAGCAGCACCACAAGGGCAACCTCTACCATGTGCGGGTCGATCTGACCGTTCCGGACAGAGAACTGGCGGTTAGCAGGGAGCCTGAAGAGCACCATGCGCATGAGGATGTATACGTGGCTATCCGCGACGCCTTTAACGCGGTCGAACGGCAGCTTGAAAAGTATGCGAGCCGCAGACGTACGGAGGTGAAGGCGCATGAGGTTCCCGCGCACGGTCATGTCTCGCAGCTTTCTCCTGAAAGGGACTTCGGGAGAATCGAAAGCTCTGACGGAGGGGATATCTATTTCCACCGTAACAGCGTTCTGAACGCGGAGTTCGATAAGCTCGAAATTGGTACGGAAGTCAGGTTTGTAGAGGAAGAGGGTGAGCGGGGCCCTCAGGCAAGCAGCGTAAAAATGATAGGAAAGCATCATCTTGTTGATTGAGGTATTGCAGAATGGTTGCCCATGCTTGATAACGCTGAAAAAATAGTACGGACACTGAACGGCTGTGGGTATGAGTCCTATCTGGTCGGCGGGTGTGTCCGCGACATGCTCATCGCCAAGCCCATAGGCGACATCGATGTCACCACTGCCGCAAACCCGGACATGGTGATGGAGCTCTTCAAGAGCAAAGATATCCATGTTGTGCCCACAGGCTATGAACATGGAACCGTGACCATACTTCTTGGAGGTGAGAGCATTGAGGTTACAACATTTAGGAAGGATGTCTCTACGGATGGAAGGCGTAGCACCGTGGAGTTCGGCACCTCGCTGGAGGAGGACCTCCTTCGGCGCGACTTTACGATAAACGCCATAGCCTACTGCCCGATAGAGCATGTCTATATTGACCCGTACGGGGGGAGGGAAGATCTCAAGAGAAAGACCATCAGAGCCGTCGGTCTTCCGATAGAGCGTTTTAGAGAAGATTACCTCAGGATGATAAGGGCGCACAGGTTTGCTGCTACGCTCGGGTTCGCAATCGAGCCAAAGACGTTGGAGGCGCTTGACAGAGCCGCTAAAGAAGAGTGGTACGAAGTACTCTCCGTTGAGAGAATAAGGGATGAATTCAACAAGTGTTTCAGGGTGGCAGATACCCCGTCAATAATGCTTGACGGCATGAGGGCGAGCGGGCTTCTGCACGAAGTCATGCTGGAACTCCTCAAGTGTGTCGGCTTTGAGCAGAACAGATTCCACGACTTCGATCTTTATGAGCATACGCTTCGGAGTGTGGATGCTGTGCCCAAAGAGAAGCACCATATACGGTGGGCCGCCCTGTTCCACGACCTCGGAAAGGTTGAGACATGCGAAGGGTACGGCCCGAACGCAACATTCTACTGCCACGAAAAGGTCTCGGCGGAAGCGGCACTGAGGATCATGCGGAGGCTTAAGTTCAGCAATAAAGCGGCCGGAGATATCGTTAGCCTGGTAAAGTGTCACATGCTTCAGTATTCCGAGAAGATGAGAGATGCATCCGTCAGGAAGATCGTTGCTGCCGTTGGGGAGGGTAGGGTTGAAGACCTCTGTACTCTCTGGTATGCCGACCGGAGAGCCAAAAGGCGGAGTCCGGAGACTGGATTGCTGAAGAGTTCAACGGCCTTGCTCGAAAGGCTTGAAAAGATGAGTGCCGACGAGAAGGTCTTTAAGCTGAAGGACCTTGCTATTGGCGGCAGAGAGATAATGGAGATTAAGAAGATACCGCCTTCTGCAAAGGTGGGAGAGGTACTGCAAGCACTCTATGAGCTTGTTATAGAGGATACCTCGGTAAATACAAATGAACAGCTAAGAGAGATTGCAGAGAGAATTTAAGAGGTAGCTTCCCCATTGCACTCTCAACACGGAAGAGAGTCTGTCTATATGTATCTACGAAAAGATCAGATCCCTATACTCGTAATCAATCTACTGCTCCTTATACTCTTTACCTTCATCTTTATGATAAGGAAGAACTATGAGTTTCTCTTCTACGTATGTGAAGTCGCCTTCTTTCTTCTTCTGATCGTTGCCTCCAACTCGAAGGTAAAGTACCCTAATTACATTCTATGGGGTCTTACCGCTTGGGTGGCTATGCACCTCTCGGGCGGTGGTCTCTATTTTGACGGCACAAAGCTCTACGAGATTATGCTCATCTCCATTTCAGATACCTATATGATCCTGAAGTACGATCAGGTGGTTCATGCCTTCGGGTTCGCTGTTGCAACTCTCGTTATGTACCAGCTCATAAGGGGCCAGTTAAAAGAGGGGGAAAGGGCCTGGTTCTCCATTTCTATTGTTGTAGTAATGGCAGGTCTTGGCGCAGGCGCGCTGAATGAGATTGTCGAGTTCTTTACAACCGTTATCGTTCCCGATACCGGGGTAGGCGGTTATGTTAATAACTCTTTGGACCTCGTATTCAATCTTATCGGAGCCATCTGTGCGATGGTCTTTATAAGGCTTAAGGAAGGTAATGGTAACAGGCCTTGCCCCGGTTCTTGACCGAAATATCTGATACGGCAACCTGTTGTTCAGTTACAGGCTTGACGCTCTGCTGGAATAGTAGGTACAATAATATTAGGCACACAGCTCTCTGGGGTATAGATCTGTTGTCTCGGAGAGCATGGCAAAGTTTGAGACGATGGGTCTCAAAATAAGGAATCCGAGTTTCGAAGAATCAAAGAAGAAGGTTATGGTTTAGTAGGAAAGAAAATTCAAAAAACATTTAACTATGAAAGAAGACTACCCATGGAACCACGTGAGGAATTTGACAAGTTAATAGCCGAGCTGAATCAGCACCGCGATGAGCTTACGGTGCAGCTTCACCTGGGCGCCACTGAAGTCAAGGAAGTGTGGGAAGAGATGGAGAAGAAGTGGGACCAGTTAACAGCCAAGGCTGAGTTTCTTGCCGGTGAGACCGGAGAGACCGCCGGGGAGGTAGCGGAAGCGGCAAAGCTACTTGCCGAAGAGATCGAGAAGGGTTACAAACATCTCCGTAAGCTCCTGTAGGCGTAAACATGCTCCGCAGTAATGAGCAAGACAGTACTCGAAGAAGTGCGGCTTAGTGATGAAAGGCGTGTAGGGGGAATATTTAAGATAAGTAACATGAAGACCAACAAGGAATATCTAATATTTGGAGGTGCGGGATGGATTTGCGCGATGAGATAGCAAAGGTAGCATATTATCTGTTTGAAAAGTGCGGCGGGGTGCACGGCCGCCACGAGGAACACTGGTACGAGGCCGAGAGGACTGTATTGAGTAGGGTAGAGAAGTCTGCTCGAAAGAGTAAGGCCACTACCGCGGGAAAGAGTGTCATGGCATCAAATCCGCAGAAGAGGGGAATCTGGCCGCAGGACAAGCCTGCCGCAGAGGGTAAGAAAACCACAAGGGCGAGAAGAGAGAAGACCAAGAGCACAGCTAAGCGTAGATGAACCGTCTAAACGTCTAGGAGGTTCATCTGCGGCCACTTTGCCAGAATTGCACCGAGCACCTTTCTATATTTTAAACAGACGGTATGAGCCAAGAGAGCAGTCTTTAAAGACCGCAAAACAGCGGATAATCTCATTAAGCTGGAATAAACAGAGTCTCACTTATTAATCAAATCCAACACGATAAAGGATACTTCCAGTATTGCGCACCAACTGATGCCCTAGCTGACTAATTGAAGACCCCACCTTTAAACACGACGCATGACATGACGTAAGAATGGTGGTGACGGAATTGAGAGGCCTGTACGATCCAAGCATTTGGCATTGCGCAGTTTTTCTGATAAAATTATAATATGTACTTGAAGCTATTACTTCGCAGTCTTCTGCTTTATATTCTCTTTGCGTTCCTGGCGGCGGCTGGTCTGTCTGCGCCGCCCTACGTCTGTGCAGAGCAGGTGAGGAGTGTCCATTATGTCGAGGCCGAGGGTGCTGTAAGCCCGGTCATGGCCGAGTACCTTTTGCGTTCCATGCACTCCGCCTCGGAGCAGGGGGCGGAGGCTCTCGTCATTCAACTCGATACCCCCGGTGGCCTCGACCTTTCAATGCGCAAAATCGTCAAGGAGATGCTCGCCTCAGAAATTCCCGTTATCGTCTACGTTGCCCCGGCCGGATCGCGCGCGGCCTCTGCCGGGGTCTTTATCACCTATGCCGCCAATGTTGCCGCTATGGCTCCTGGTACCAATATCGGCTCTGCTCATCCGGTTGCCATGGGCGGAGCAGAGATGGACGAGACAATGGCCAAGAAGGTCGAAAATGATGCTGCGGCCTATTTAATGGGGATTGCGACCAAACGCGGAAGGAACGCCGAGTGGGCGGAAAAGGCGGTAAGAGAGAGCGTAAATATAACAGCTGAGGAGGCGGTAAAGCTGAAGGTCGTAGACCTGGTGGCTGACAGTAGGGCTGAACTGCTCGAAAAGCTCGACGGAAGGCGCGTGGTTCTACCGTCTGGGGAGCGGGGCCTTGAGACAAAAGGCGCTGAGGTCTTCGAGGTGGAGATGGACCTGAGGCTCAGGCTCCTTGATGCGATAACCAACCCCAACGTCGCATACATACTTATGATGGTCGGTCTCCTTGGTATCTACTTTGAGCTCTCCAACCCCGGAGCCATCTTCCCGGGTGTAGTAGGCGCCATCTCGTTGGTACTCGCCTTCTACTCATTCCAGACCCTTTCGATTAACTACGCAGGGCTTCTGCTTATAGGGCTTGCGATCGTCTTCTTTATTGTTGAGCTCAGCGTGGTCAGCTATGGGCTTTTGACTATTGCGGGCCTCGTCTCGCTGGTGCTCGGCTCACTTATGCTTTTCGATACCCCGGACCAGTTCGTTAAACTCTCTTTCTGGGTCGTGTTGCCCACCGTACTCTTTATGTCGGCCTTGATACTCGGCACCGGATACTTTGCCCTGCGTATTTACCGCAAGAGGCCTGTGAGCGGCATCGAGGGCTTTGTCGGCGAGGAGGGCACTGTGGTTGAGAAGATAGGCGAGGGTTCTGTAGGCAAAGTCTTTGTCGATGGCGAGTACTGGAATGCCGAGAGCGCAGAGGAAATAGCCAAGGACGAGAGGGTCAGGGTCGTCGAGGTAAAGGGACTAAAGTTGCATGTTGAGAAGGCGTAGTTTTTTTGCTTGCCACCGTGGACTGTTAACGGTTTTTCTTATAGCTAGGGAGGTGTCCAATGCAGTTTGGAATGAGTTCGGGCTTGTTAGTTCTACTGATATTCGTATTGATGTTCCTCTTCTCGGCGATCAAGGTCTTGAGGGAGTACGAACGGGGCGTGGTCTTCTTTCTCGGCAAGTACCAGTCGGTAAAGGGTCCCGGTCTTATTATCATCATACCGGTTGTGCAGAAGATGGTAAGGGTCAGTCTCAGGACCGTTACAATGGATGTGCCCACGCAGGAGGTCATAACAAGGGACAACGTCTCGGTCAGCATCAACGCCGTTGTCTACTTCAGGGTTGTGGCGCCGGACAAGTCGATAATAGCGGTTGAGGATTATCTATATGCGACGAGCGAGCTCGCCCAGACAACGCTAAGAAGCGTCTGCGGCCAGGCCGAGCTCGACGAACTGCTTATCGAGAGGGAGAGGATCAATAAGCATATTCAGGAGATACTCGACCGCCAGAGCGATCCCTGGGGTATAAAGGTAGGCATAGTCGAATTGAAGGCCATAGATCTGCCCGAAGAGATGAAGAGGGCCATGGCCAAGCAGGCCGAGGCCGAGAGGGAGAAGAGGGCTAAGATAATACATGCCGAGGGTGAACTGCTTGCCTCGGAGAAGATCCTCGGAGCTGCCGAGCAGTTAAGTAAGAACCCGGTAGCCCTTCAGTTGAGGTATCTTCAGACTCTGACCGAGGTTGCCGTGGAGAAGAACTCGACCACGATCTTCCCCCTGCCTATAGACCTGATAAAGCCGTTTCTGCAGATGGCTGAAAAGGCAGCGCCTAAAGAGAGTGAGTGAGCGAGAAGAGGGCGTGGTGATGGAAACAGCCAGAGGCTATAGAAAATGGCTTATGGAACACTTTTAGGGAAACCGTCTTGCTAAAGGTGTCAAGCCTTCTACCATCAACCGCCAGCTAAATATCCTTAAGAGGGTGCTCAACCTGGCCAAGAAGCGGTGGCAGTGGATGAAGGAAGTCCCTGTCATAGAGATGGAACCGAACGCTGATACTAAGCGCGTCAGGCACCTTTCTTTTGAAGAGTATCATCGACTTCTTGATTGCTGCGATGAGTGGTTAAAAGGCATCGTCACAGTCGCAGCCTGGACAGGTCTGAGGCAGGGCAACATCCTTAATCTTAGAAGGGATCAGGTCAACCTCGTTGCTCAGACCATTAGTATAGATGGCACTGAGATCAAGAACGGGGAGAACTTGATACTTCCACTCTC
>JADFVP010000173.1 GCA_015222595.1 Pseudomonadota bacterium | reverse complement strand
CGATGTTAGCACAAGGAGACTCTGTGATGGCCTCAGTGGTGAGCAGGAACTTGTAGAAGCCCCGTACCGCAACGAGAGTTCGCGAGTACGAGCGCACAGAGAGGCCCGACTTTTTAAGCGACAGGAGAAAGGCGGAGATGTCCTCCCTTTTCGCGCTTTTTACCGTCTTTCCGGTGCGCTCAAAGAAAGTGGCAAGTTTGACGAGGTCTCTTCGGTACGCAGCGTGCGTATTGGCTGAGAGCCCCCTTTCGACCACCAGGTGGTCCAGGTACCGCTGTATGTCGCCGCTACTTTTCATAGATTCTCTAGGCTTCTCTTAAGCCATGCCCTTGCCCCGTTCGGTTATCTGCTTGCAAAGTTCCTCTCTTATCTCCTGCAGCCGTTCCTTCCAGTAGATCTTCTGGCCGAAAATGTCCTTCACATAGAAGATGTCGGAGGCCTCGCTGCCCTTGGTCGAAATCTTTGCTATTCGGATAAAGAGCCCCAGTGAGTTCAGAACGGAAGAGACGTCGTAGAGCAGCCCGACTCTATTCGGGGCAAAGAGGTCGAGTACCGTGTAGGTCTCAGAGACCTCGTTGTCGAAACTTACCCGTACCTCAACATCAGGGGTCGGTCGGCTGTCGAGTATAGAGGCCTTCTTGTGGAGCCCCGAAAGGGTCTCAACATTAATCTTGCAGGTTATCACGTCTTCAAGGTCGCTCTCGACCTTTTCAAGCTGGGTGTCGCTTATCAGAAGCTCTCCGAGTGAGTTGGTAACCTGCAGCACGTCGAGCACAATGCCGTTTCTAAGCGTATTTATCTCAGCCCCCAGAATATCTACTCCGTTGGCGGCGAGCACCCCTGTTATCTTCGAGAAGAGGCCGTGAACGTCGTGCGTGCAGATAACGAGTTCGGTGAAGACCCGGTGCGTGTCGTGGCGTATGTTCATGACAAAGGGGTTCGACTCAAGCGAGTTGAGCACGCGAATATGGCGCGCAATAAATTCGTGCGGTGTCGAGAGAAAGTACTTCTGCGGCAGCAGCCTGAAGTACTGCCGTACGACGCTGGCGGTAATGGAGGACTCTTCGAGCAGCTCGGTTACGTGGGCGCGGATAGTGTCTACGCGCGGCGCGGCCTCTTCTATTACGAACGTGCCACGTTCGAGTACGCTGAGTGTCTTAAAGTACAGTTCCTGAAAGAGCGCGCCCTTCCATGAACTCCATACATCCGGGCCGACAGCGCGAACGTCGGCAAAGGTCAGAAGGTAGAGCATATTGAGCCGCTGTATGCCGCCCACCTCTCTGGCGAAATCTATTATAAGCTGTTCGTCCGAAAGGTCTCTGTACTGTGCGGTGTTGGCGAGTATCAGGTGCTTGTTTACAAGAAAGTGAACCAGCTCCGTATCTACGGCGGAGAGGTGGAGCCTGCCGCAGATCTCCGGCATCATTGCCGCACCCTTCTCCGCATGGCCGCTCCCCTCGGACTTTCCTATGTCGTGAAACAGGACTCCGAGCACAAGCAGTTCCGGTTTCTTTAGCTCTTCATAAATATTAGCGAGCAACGGAAAATCGAACTTGTGCTCCTTGGTAAGCCTTTCCAGTTCACGCACGGCAAAGAGCGTATGAGCGTCTACAGTGTAGACATGGTAGAGGTCGTGCTGCGCCCTGCACCGTATGTTCCTGAACTCCGGTATATAGGCTTCGAGCAGACGGAGTTCATGCATTTCAAAGAGCGCCCTGTACGGCTCGTCGCTCTTTAGCATGACGAGAAAAGAGGAGGCCGACTCTTTGGAGGTTCTAAGCTCTTCGGGAGGGTTTTCGGAGATAGCGAGTATCGCGTCCTTTACTTCAACGGCGAGTTTGAGGTGTTGCTCATGGGCGTACGCAAAGGCCTGCATAACGGCAAAGGGCTTCTTTGAAAAGAGTTCAGGGTCTCTTATAGAGAGCTGGCCTTCGAGCACTGCGTAGTCGGTAAGCTTGTCAACTGTTTTAGCCCGTTCGGAGCTTCTCTTGTCGGCATTTAGAAAACGGTCGAGCACGAGCTTTGAGCAGTGGCTTATGTTTGCCGCGTGCGAATAGTAGAGCTGCATAAAGGACTCTACAGGAAGCGTCCCTTCACGCTCTTTAAGACCGAGAGGCGCAGTACCGAAAGTCTCTTCGGAGAGCGTTTTGGCTATTCCCACCTGGTGGTCGAAGGTCAGCTGGTCGTACTTTCTATTTGCCCTGAAGTGGAGTTCGTTGCGCATCCATAAAAGAAAGTCGAAGGCCTTGTAGAAATCCGCATTGTCTTTGTCCGAGATAAGACCGAGCGAGAAGGGCTCAATAGCGCGCGCGCCACGGGCGTTTATTATCCAGCGCGCCGCGTGTACGTCTCTAAGTCCTCCCTCCCCCTCCTTGACGTTCGGTTCGAGGATGAAGATAGAGCCGCCGAACCGGGCATGTCGCTCGGCATTCTCCTTAAGTTTCTCTTCTATAAAGTGGTTCGTGTTGCGGTTGTTGAACAGCTCTTCCTGAACAACTCTGTTCAGCTCTTGGTAGAGGCTCTCGTCGCCGGAGAGAAAGCGGCGGTCGAGAAGCGCAGTCATCGTCTTGTGATCCTCCTTGGCTAACTCAAGACACTCGTCTATTGAGCGGATACTGAAACCCATGTCGAGCCCCGTGTCCCAGAGGATGGTAAGCAACTGCTGCGTAAGTTCCTCAATTTCAGGCGTGATAGAGTTCTTGTAGAGGAGCATCAGGTCTATGTCGCTCCTGATGTTAAGCTCTCCCCTGCCGTAACCGCCAAGGGCCACCATTGCGGTAGATGCTCCGCACTTAAGCTCCGCTTTCTTCATCGCGTAGAGGGTCTTTAAGAGCGCATCTATGGTTTTGGTATAGGAAGCGCAGAGTTCTATGCCCTGCTTCTTTGTGGTGTGTTCTAGCTTGAGGCCCTCTTCTATTTCGCCAAGATAGGCCTTGACCTGAGGGGTTATCTCTTTAGACGGATCAATGAAGGATTTAAGTACAGAGGTGTCGTTCATCAGGTTACTTTCTAAGTTCTAGATTCAGGCGCCGTCAACGTACTTAACGACGCCGTCGGAGATTCCCTGCACCAATGTTGCGAGGTACTTGCTGCTCTTGAGCCGCTTTTCGTCGCGCGCGTTGGAGATAAAGGAGAGTTCCATCAAGACCGCCGGCATGCGCGTGCCGACAAGAACATAAAAGGGCGCCTGCTTAACGCCGTTGCTCTTGATGCCACGGTACTTCTTTTTGACCGTCTTTATGAGGCTTGTGTGTACGATGTTGGCGAGCACCACGGAGTCGTTGGTCTTCGCTTTGCTTACAAGGTCGCTCAGTATGAACTCCAGGTCGCTAAGTTCGCTGATGGTCGTAGAGTTCTCTCTGGCCGCTAGCCGCTTCGACTCCGCGTCTTCGCTGACGTTAAGTATGTAGCTCTCTATTCCCGTTGCCTTGCGTTTGCGCGATGCGTTTACGTGGATAGAGATAAAGAGGTCCGCCTCCTCACGGTTGGCAATAGCGGTTCTCTCTTCTAAAGGCACGTAGACGTCGCGCGTTCGCGTCATGACTACGCGCGCCTTTGTTCTCTTCTTGAGTGAGTCGCGAAGCATTTTGGCAATCTTGAGCGTTACGTCCTTCTCCTTAAGCCCGCGCCTGCCGGTGGCTCCGGGGTCGCGCCCGCCGTGTCCCGGATCTATGACTATCGTCAGCCTCCTTTTTTTCGGGGCTTTCTTGATAACGGTCGTCTTGGTGAGAGGTCTTATAAAGGTCTTGGCCGGAGGAACGACGGCTCTCTTTTTCAGTGTGCCCTTGCCCGATACGTCTATGACTATGCGGTACGGGTTGGAGAGCGCGAAGACCTTGTAGTCGTCAATCGACTCGATGTCGAGCACCACTCTTACCGTCTTGGAGTTGTACTGTCCGGTGCGCGCTGTCTTTAATAGTCCGTCGTTTATCTCTATCGACTTTGGAATTTTTCCGAGGAGCGCGTCATTAATATCGACATAGAAGCGGCGCGGTTTTTTTAGCGAAGGATCTTTGCGCAGCAGGTGCGACTTGAAGGTGCTCTTCTTGTCAAGGTCTATAACAATTCTTGTATAGGTTGGATTGGACCAGTGGCGAATGGAGGTGACGTTGGAACGCGTCGCTGAGTCCGCGCCTTGTGCGCACAGGAGCGGCAGCAGCAGGATAAGCAGAAAGAGCGCCTGACTCATTTTTTTCAGTATGACGTTTTTGCTAAATTCTCTCATTACTCGTCTGCCATTGTCTTCAGTTTATCGAGAAGCGTTAGCGCTTCTATGGGAGTCAGCCGTTCAGGCTCAATTTTCCGAAGCTCTTCTCTTACCGGGTCTTTGGTTCCGAGCAGGTTAAGTTGGTGAGAGACCTCTGCGCTCCTTTCAGCCTCCGGTGACTCGGCACGAGAGATTGCCACGCGCGGGTCTCCCGACTCGTTCAACTCCCCTGCTTCGAGGTTCTTGAGTATTTCCGTTGCGCGCTCTACAACCGCAGTCGGCAGCCCGGCGAGCTTTGCGACCTGAATGCCATAACTTCTGCTCGCGCCTCCGGGCACGACCTTTCTGAGAAAGACTATCTTGTCGCTCCACTCGGTCACCGCCATGTTGTAATTCTTCACCCGCTCTTTGGTGAGAGAGAGCTCAGTCAGTTCGTGATAATGGGTGGCAAAGAGAGTGCGGGCCTTTACGCCCGGATGGTCGTGGAGAAACTCGATGACGGACCACGCGATAGAGAGCCCGTCGAAGGTCGAGGTGCCGCGCCCAATTTCGTCTAAGATGATGAGGCTCTTCTCCGTGGCGTTGTTGAGTATATTGGCGGTCTCGTTCATCTCGACCATAAAGGTGGACTGGCCGCGCGACAGATCGTCCGAAGCGCCGATGCGGGTAAATATCCGGTCAACTACTCCGACCGACGCACTCGTTGCAGGAACAAAAGAGCCGATCTGCGCCATCAGAACAATAAGGGCGTTCTGGCGAAGGTAGGTAGATTTACCGGCCATGTTCGGCCCCGTCAGTATCAGTATCTGATCTACCGTGGTAGAGATGTTAAGCTCGTTCGGAACGAAGTCTCCGGGCTGTGCGCGCTCCACTACCGGGTGTCGCCCGGCTTCTATCATGAGTGTGCCGGAGTCTGTCACTTCGGGCTTAACGTACCTGCTCTCAGCGGCAACAGTAGCGAGGCTTATAAGGGTGTCGAGCGTTGCCAGAGCGTCTGCGCTCTGCTGCACCCTTTCGGCCATCTTTGAGATTGAGTCTAGCACGTCGGAATAGAGAGAAAGTTCTAGGGCCTTTGCGCTCTCATCGGCCCCGAGTATCTTCTCCTCCCACTCTTTTAGTTCAGGCGTGATGAACCGCTCGGCGTTTACCAGCGTCTGCTTGCGGATATATTCGTCGGGCACGGTGTCGGACTTGGACCTCGATACCGTTATGTAGTAGCCGAAGACCTTGTTGTAACCGATCTTTAGCGTAGAGATGCCGGTGCGCTCGCGCTCTTTGGCTTCAAGTCCCGATATCCACTCTTTGCCGCCCGAAGTTATTGCGCGAAGCTCGTCGAGGTCGGCGTTGAACCCGGCCCTGATGACCCCGCCGTCTCTCGTGGTCTGCGGCGGGCTCTCGGAGATGGCGGCTTCTAAAAGCTCTACCGCCTCTGTAACGGTATCTATCCCGGCGGCAGACTCGCTGAGCAGTGAGGAGTTCAACTGAGATGCGTTTTCTTTTAGACCCGGCAGAGCAGAGAGCGAATCCCTTAACGCCACCAGGTCGCGCGGAACCGCAATGCGAAGAGTTACTCTGACGATTAACCGTTCAAGGTCGTAGACATCTCCAAGCTGCTCGGCTAGCGTTGCCCTAAGAGTAGCTGCCGTTGTAAGCTCCTCTACCGAGTCGAGCCTGTTGTTTATTGCGCCAACGTCGCAGAGCGGATAGAGGAGCCACGACTTTAGTCTGCGCGCGCCCATTGCGGTCTTAGTCGAATCGAGGAGCCAGAGCAAAGAGCCTTTTGTGCCTCTGTCGGCTCCGGCCTCAATAACTTCTAAGTTTCTAAGCGTGGCGGCATCGAGGCTGAGGTACTCTCCAGAGTCGTATGGGGTTAGACTGTTGACGTGTTCGAGCGCGGAGCGTTGAGTTGACTTTATATAGGTTAGGAGCGCTCCGGCCGCTACGACCGCTATGCCAAGTTCGGAGACCCCGAAGCCGTCTAGTGAGTGGGTCTTGAAGTGTGTGTTCAGTACTGTGGTGGCGCGAGCGAGTTCGAAGTCGTACGCGAGCCTTGGGGTCACTTTCTTGGTCTCAACAGCGTTCAGCAGAGTAACCGGCAAAGACGCGCCCTCCTCGACCAGCACCTCTGTAGGATCTACCCGCTTTAGCTCTTCGGCGAGATCCTCTTCAGTCTCTGCCACTGTAAGGCGGAACTCCCCTGTGGTGACGTCCATGTAGGCAAGCCCGCATTCGCGCTTCTTGTCTGCACTCCCGGTTCGTCCAAGAGCTACTGCGGCTATAAAGTTGTTTACTCCCGGAGTCAGCAGCTCGGTGTCGAGCACGGTGCCGGGCGTTACTATACGCATTACGGCCCGCTTAACGGGCCCCTTGCTCTCGCCCGGCGCCTCAACCTGCTCTGCTACCGCGACCTTGTGGCCGGCGTCGACCATCTTGCCGATATAACCCTGCGCCGCATGATAAGGAAAGCCGCACATCGGTATCTCTTTATCCTTGCTCCTTGAGGTGAGCGCAATGCCGAGCACGCGGGCCGAGAGGACGGCGTCGTCGAAGAACATCTCGTAGAAGTCGCCCATTCTGAAGAATAGCACCGAGTCCGGGTTCTCGGTCTTGATTTCCATGTACTGCCGCATGGCTGGCGTCAGGTTGGCTGTCACTATCGCTTCGCTCATACTGCTCTCTGCTATGGGT
>JADFVP010000172.1 GCA_015222595.1 Pseudomonadota bacterium | reverse complement strand
GCCACTCCATTCCGTCGAGTATAGCCTGTGTGGACTCGTCCGTGCTCCGCTCGGCGTCCGTGTCCTCAACGCGGAGAACAAATACGCCGTTGTTCTGGCGGGCGTAGAGCCAACTAAAGAGCGCGGTTCTCGCGCCTCCTATGTGAAGGTAACCTGTTGGGCTTGGTGCGAACCGGGTGCGTACTGTCACTGTGCTAAACCTCCTGTGCTTTGCTGCTGTTTTAAAGTCTCTTAAGATGAGTTATTTCAATTCTATTTTATGACTATTCCGGCGTAGCCGACCACGTGGTCGTAGTCGTTGTTAACGTCTCCGGAAGTCGCGTGCTCTGTCAGCCGAGCGCTAGTAGCGCCGAGCGCAAGAGCGGCCTCTATTGCAATGGCAGTAGGCAGCGCTCCGCACATTGAGATGTTCTCGCTGCGCGTGACACTAAGAAGCCCGCGCGAGTCGAGCGCGTAGACTTGCGTTAGTGCAAGCTCGTCCTTTCGCTTTGTCTCGTCTTGCGGCTCGTAGTGGTTCATGTCCGAGCTGACGACTATAAGGACTTCGTTCCCAGTATCTCTACGGTACTCTTCTATCGCTCCGGCAATTGCCCTGCCTAAAGTAACGCACTCTTCGGGCGTTGCGGCCATTACCGTAATCGGCACTATTCTGACTGACGGGTTGAGCCTCTGGAGAAACGGCAGCTGAACCTCAAGCGAATGCTCTCTCAGGTGCGCCGAGTCGTCTACGGAGATAAGCGGGGTAGACTTTGCCAGTGCGGAGGCGAGGCCTTCGTTGACCTCAACCGTACCGAACGGCATCTCCCACCCGCCCTCTGCCCAGAGCGAGACCCGTTCTCCGAGGCCCGTATGGTTGGGGCCGATTATGATTACGTTCTCCGGCACTTTTACTGCCGAGTAGACCGACCCGGCAACTGCGCCTGAGTAGATGTAGCCGGCGTGCGGGGCCACAATAGCTATCGCCTCTTCTTTAGACGTAACTGCAGCGGTGTCTGCGCTCCCATCAAGATAGGCGTCTACTAAAGAGCCGAGTTCTTTGGTGTCCGCCGGGTAGAACTGGTCGGCAACGCATGGACTTCTCTTCATCCGGTTTCCTTTATAGAGTACTCTTGTTCAAAGTACTCTTTCGGCTGCCTTTTGCTCTGCCTATTTCTTTGATAGAAAGGCTTTTAAAGCTCAAAAAGCGCAAGCACGTACGTCTGGGAATCTTATCAGATGGCCGTTTCATTGTAAAGTTACGTAATAGGGGGGGGCGCGTAAAGAGGGGTGGGTTTGTTGGGGAGGGCAGGCGGGGCTCAGGGCTTTAAGAGTCCCGCCTCTTTGAGTACGGCCCTGAGGGCGTCGGTGGTCGTAAAGAGCACTGCCTCAATTCCCGCCTCCTTGGCAGCCATTACGTGGCTCTCTATGTCGTCTATATAGAGTATAGACCGGGGCGTTAGCCCTGTAGACTCTATTACGGCCTCGAAAATAGCGGGGTCAGGCTTCCTAATGCCGAGTTTAAATGACAGAAAGCTTGCCTCGAACTCTTTAAACCACGAAAAGTGCTCCTCTATATAAGAGTAGTGGATAGCATTGGTGTTGGAGAGTATGAGGCGTCGCGTATTACCCCGCAGCTCGGCAACTATCTCTTTCATCTCTGGCCGCTCGGTGAAGATAGCGCCCCAGATCTCTATGAAAACTTCATAAGAGATGGCTTCGGGCGAGCTCCCGAGCGCCTCCAACGCTCTGGAGTAGAAGAGTTCGGTAGGTAGGCCGAGGTCGAACTCCGTTTCCAGTCCGCTTGCAAAGAGCCGCTTGTAGACTTCTTTATAGTCGAGATAGTCGAGTTCTGCCAGAGCGGCGATTCTCCGGCAGCTCAACATGTGGTCGAAGTCGAGCAGCACTCCTCCGATGTCGAAGAGCACGCCCTCTATCCCGCTTTTCTTACTCATACGTTCAAAACCCGCTATTGTCTTTGTTATTTTTTGGCTGTTATCTTTTACCGGTTACCTTTAAATGAACACCGGATAATGGTATACTTATTGGGTTGTTCGTCCGATATAAATATCATATATAGAGGTTATTATGCAGAAGGATTTTCTGGTCTTCGATCTCGACGGCACGCTGGTGGATTCGAGCGGAGACATTGCGTGGGTCTCTAACCGCGTGCTCTCGACTCTTGGAAAAGAGGCGCAGAGCGTAGAGTCCGTTCGCTCCAAGATCGGCTCAGGCGTTCGCGTGCTGCTAGAGCGGCTGCTGCCTGGAGCGGACACAGAAGAGATAGAAGAGGCCCGGATTCTTTTCATGAGCGAGTACAGTGGCCATACGGTGGTAGAGACCGAGCTTTACGCCGGGGTGGCCGAGACGCTGGCCCACTTTTCGGCTCTTGGCAAGGGTATGGCAATAGTGACCAACAAGCCTGAGGTTCTGGCACACCCGATACTCGCCAAGTTGGGCATTGCCGACAACTTCTCTTTGGTGGTCGGCGGAGATACGTATGAGCACAGAAAACCGCACCCCGAACCGCTTGCACGCGCAATAGAGTCTTTGGGCGCGGATATTGGACGGACCGTCTATATAGGCGACTCTCAAATAGACGCCGAGACCGGAAGGGCCGTCGGCACGTATACCGTCGGGGTCGGCTACGGCTTTGGCGGAACAGTAGAGGAGGTCGAGGCCTCCGGTTTCGACACTGTTATCGAGTCGTTTGTTGAGCTTAAGTCGCTCATAAAGTGAGCGCTGTGCATAAGCTCTCTCGCGTGGTGTCGTATCGATTAATGGCTTTACAACATGCAGCCGCTATGGTAAATTTAAAGATTGAATGGCTATAGCATTCTATATAAGTTCGGCAGGTTTTTTCGAATCTCTTCACTCTTATAGAGCAGAGCGCCGTGGTTAAAAAGAATAAAAAAGACGAACGCTTCAAAGAGTTTCTGGTCGAGGCCGAGGACATCCTCAGCGCTATGGGCCGCGACCTCTTAAAGCTCGGCAAGGGCGTCAAGGCCGGTCTCATAGACCCGTCCGTCTTGAACTCCATCTTCCGCTCCGCCCATACCCTAAAAGGCATTTCCGGCATATACGACTTTAAAGACATGGCTGTTCTAAGCCACGCTCTTGAAGATACCCTCGACATGTTGCGGCTCGACCGCGTAACGCTTAGCGATGAGCTGCTCGGCCACGTAATGGACGCCCACGAGATGCTGGTCGGCATAATAGCGTCCAAGGGCGCAGGCGACTTTACCATTCCGGTTCAAGAGCTGAAGGCCAGCCTCGTAGGGTCGTGTCAGGTAAAGAAGAGTAAAGACGACCTTAATATAGACAAGAAGATCCTCGCTACGCTGACCGAGTACGAGGCCCACCGCCTTAGAGACAACCTCAAGCAGTCGAAGAACATTCTCATAGTTGCCGTCCGGTTTCCTATCATCAGTTTCGACAAAGGGTATGCCGCCCTCATAGATGTGCTCAAGACCGGTTCCGAGGTCATTGCCACGTTGCCGTCTGCCGAGTCCGTGGCCGATATGCTCTCTTTCGATATTCTCATCGGTACGCTGGAGACGGATACCGGTATAAAGGCCCTTGCTGGCAAGATAGCAGAGGTCGAGGTCAGGCGCATTGCCGGGCCAATGACCGAGAGCACGCCGGGGGAGATAAAGGGCGTAGAGCCTTTAGCAGCGCCCGCAGCGCCGGAAACGCTCCGCCGGGTATCGGACTCCGTAAGGGTGGATATAGAAAAACTCGACAATATCATGAACATAGTCAGCGAACTCGGTATGCTGAAGAGTAGCGTTGCGCGCCTCTCTGCGGAGATGAAGAACGACACCCGGCTCTCTTTCTACGGTATCGAGCTTTCGAGAATAGAGGCCTACCTTGAGCGTAAGTTCACGGAACTGAGAGACTCTGTGCTCGACATAAGGATGGTTCCCATCGGGCAGCTCTTCAGCCGGTTCGAGACCTTTATCACCAAGCTCGCCAGAGAAACGGGCAAGGAGATACGGCTTGAGACCAAGGGTGACGACACCGAGATAGATAAGCTGATAGTCGAAGAGCTTGCCGACCCGCTGATGCATATTATACGCAACATCGTAGACCATGCCCTTGAGCACCCCGTAGAGAGGGAGAGCGCGGGCAAGGAGCGGTACGGCACAATCGCTCTGAAGGCCTTTCAGTCCGGCAACCATGTTGTTATAGAGGTCATCGACGACGGCATCGGCATAGACGAAGTCGTCATAAAAGAGAAGGCGCTGGAGAAGGGAATACTATCGTCGGAAGATGCTACGACCCTTACGAGGCACCAGATACTTGAGCTGATCTTCATGCCCGGCTTTACGACCAGAGACTCGGTCTCGACGACCTCTGGCAGAGGCGTCGGCATGGATGTCGTAAAAGAGAACATAGCGCGCCTTAGCGGCATAGTCGATATCGAGACCGTAAAGGGGGAAGGAACCAAGTTCAGCCTTACGATACCGATTACGCTTGCCATTGTTCAGGCCCTGATCGTAGAGGAGCTCGGCGTGCGGTACGCCGTGCCGCTCAGTTCCGTTATCGAGATTGCAGAGCTGCACAGCTCGACCGTGGCCGAGAACTCCGAGTACGTCAGGTTCAACGACCGCGATATTCTCTACATCAGGCTTGGCGAGTTCTTCTACCGCAAGGAGACCGAGGCACCAGAGATCAAAGAGACCTGCTACGGCATAGTGGTCGGCCTGGCGGAGCAGAGGCTCTGTATAATAGTGGACAGGCTGCTCGAAGAGCTTGACGTCGTCGTTAAACCCCTTCCGAGGGTTCTAAGGGTAGGCGGAGTTGCAGGGGCTGCGGACGTTGGAGACGAAGGAACGATGCTCGTAGCGGATGTTACGGGAATTCTCGAGCTTCTGCCGGAGGGGCGCACGGCGTACATCTCCAGCGAAGAAGCGGTTTGAACAGAAATATAACGCATTGAGCAGAAATGAAGCGCATTGAATAAAATGAAGCGCATTGAATAGAAAAGAAGCGCATTACTTAAGATGAGGTACGCCTGTAGTGTCTAATGAAGATATGAGAATTAAGAGGGTGAAGGGCGCGGACGGAAACACGAAGTTCGTTCAGGCCAGCGTTGCCCCTACTGCGGAGAACTACCTTCAGAGCCTCGAACAAGCTACCGACACTGCTGAGACGCTGCGCATTGTCTCCTTCTTCCTTAACGGCGACGAGTTCGCCTTTGAGGTCGGCATGGCTGTCGAGGTGATAAAGCCGCGACCCATTACCGAGGTGCCGAGAGTTCCGGGCCATATACTTGGGCTTCTCTCCGTTAGAGGCGAGATGGTCTCTATTATGGATCTTAAAACTCGGCTCAACCTCGGTTCAGAGAGCAGCAGCGGGCTTCTGGCCCGGATACTGGTGGCAGGCTCCGAGGAGGAGAGAACAGGCTTTCTGGTCGATCGCATGGGCGGGGTAAAGGAGCTGAGAGCCGACTCCATAGAGCAGACCAACGGGTTGGGCGAACTTTTTAAGGGTGTGGTCACCGTCTCGCCGGAAAGCCGTATCACGCTGCTTGACATGGAAAAGCTCCTCGGCTCAGAGTAAGGGCGTAGTCACAGTTTCGCCCGACAGCCGTATCACGCTGCTCGACATGGAAAAGCTCCTCGGCTCAGAGTAACGATGTAGAGATTGACGTCACTGTACTGCTTGTAATGAGATTCTCAACGTGGAGAAGCGGTAATGAAAAAGATCAGGTCAAAGTACTCGAACCCTGATTTCAGATTCGCCCGGTTCAAGCTCGGACAGATCGATTTTGGTATCGATATTCGGAGCGTCAAGGAGATGCTCCGGTATTCTAACATTACGGCTATACCGGAGGCCCCGGACTTTATAGAAGGCACTGTTGAGTTGCGCGGCATGTCCGTGCCGGTTATAGACTTGAGGCGTCGGTTTGCGCTAGAGACCGCGTCAGATAGGCCGGAGCAGATAATGCTGGTCGTTATTAACGATTCCGGTGCAAAGAGCGTGGCCGGAACCGAACCTGGCGGCGGCGGTATCATTACCGGGCTCTTAATAGACGAGATATGCGACGTTGCCATGGGCTGCAAAGAGGCGATGATAAAGACGAAGTCGAAACAGAAGAGGTCGTGGGACGGATGCGTCGAAGCGGTCGTTGAGACCGGCTCCGGCTCTGTCTTTGTTATAGACCTGAAGAGACTTCTTTCCAGTTCCGAGGTTGAGGCTCTAAAGTCCCCACTGTTCCAGACGCCCGGATAAGAGAATTTCAAGAGAACTTTAAAGAGAGAACGGTCTTAAGAGATGAAGATACTCGTAGTTGACGACTCAGCCTATAATCGCCAGATACTTACCGAGCTGCTCGTTCCTCTCGATTTCGTAACTACCCTCAGTACCGCAGTAGACGGCATAGACGCCTTCAACCAGTTGGCCAATGTCGAGCCTGACCTTATACTGCTCGACCTTGAGATGCCGAACATGGACGGCTTCACCTTTTTGAGGCTTCTGCGCAAGTACCGTAGCACCCCTGTTATAGTAGTCTCCGGGCTCGGGTACGACCCCGCTGGGCAGAGGGCCGAGAGGCTAGGGGCCAACGGCTTTGTCTTGAAGCCTACGCGTATGGTCTCGAAGAGACTGGCAACCGTCAGCGACGAGCTGGTGGCTAGTATAAGGGCCGTAGCCGATGCTCTGCCGGGCTCCTCCGGCAAACGTGCTGAAGAAAGCTCGGTGCAGGGCCGCAGTAGCGCTCTGGGCAATATCGACGCTATCGTTATAGGGGCCTCTACCGGCGGGCCTGAAGCGGTCTCCGATATTGTCGGCATGCTTCCCGAAGAACTTCCCTTTGCGGTAATCGTTACGCTTCACATACCGGCATGGATTACGGACTCTTTTACCAGGAGGCTCGCTTATAGGCTCGGCGAGCGGTCGGCCGTAAAGGTGATACGCGCTGAGGATTCCGGGGTGATAGAGCCCGGCACGGTAGTCGTAACGCCCGGCGGATACCATATCGGTTTTGAGCGCAGGGGCGCTTCCGTTGTAACAACGCTCGAAAAGGGCCACTCCTCTGACGGGCTAGCGCCGTCGATAGACCGGATGTTCACGTCCGCAGCCTCTGTCTGGGGCTCATCTTTAGTCGGAGTAATAATGACCGGCATGGGCAACGACGGGCAGAAGGGCGTGGTCGATATAAAGCGTGGCGGCGGGTATGTTATAGCCGAGAGTGAGCGCAGCTCGGCAATCTTCTCCATGCCCTCCTCGGCCATCTCCACGGGGCGTGTAGACACGGTACTCTCTTCCGGTGAGATAGGCGAATGGATTCACGGGCTAAGGGTTACGGCCAGCTAGCTCCGAACTGTGCCCTGTAAGCACGGGCGCTAAATAGCTTGAGTAATAGAGCGCGTTTATGGTAGTTTCTGGCTACGGAACAGTATCGAATTCTCCCCCGGCCGGAACCGGTTGAACGGGGTTTTACCAGAGTCGCTGTAAGTGTCGCAGGACTCAAAGCAGCCCGGAGCATAAAGTAACTGATGACCTTGTATATTAACCGGCAAAAGTCCGGGTTTATCTTTAAAGCATTCTTTCTCTTTGTTGCCGTTCTTTTCGTCTCCGGTCTAACGGTCGGTTGTTCATCGACAAAGCACCTTGAGAAACAGAGGACCGCTAAAGAGCTTTTCGATAACGCCCTAGAGGCCCAGATAGGCGAGCGGCTTCTAGATGCCGAGGCCGAGTATAAGAAGCTGATGGAGGAGTACCCTTTCAGCCCCTTTGCCGTCAAAGCGCAGTTGAAAATTGCCGACCTCTACTTTTCGCGCGAAGAGAACGACTCCGCCGCCGCGTACTATACGAACTTTGTTGCACTCCACCCCTCTCACCCGGATGCCGCGTATGCGCTCTTTCAGAAAGGGATGAGCCTCTTCAAGAGTGTGCTCGGCGTTGACAGGGATCAGACTTCGACCAGAAAGGCGCTCTTCGCTTTCGAGGATCTACGGCGTGACTACAAGGGGTCGGCTTATGACGAGAAGGCGATAGAGCTGATGGCCTTTCTTCGGCGCCGCCTGGCCGATAGAGAGCTTTATGTGGCGCACTTCTACTTTAAGAACAAGAAGTACAAGGGGGCGCTGGTGCGCTTCGGAGATATACTGAAGCTCTACCCTGAGGTCGGCCTCAACCCCGAAACGCTCTTCTATGTCGGTGAATCGTACCGGAAGCTCGGCGAGACCGCCAGTGCCAGAGAGACCTACCGGTCGTTAGTAGATGAGTACTCCGACAACGCGTTTGCCGCCAGAGCGCGAAAGGCTCTTAAAAGGCTTGGCCCGGAGAGCACGGAATAGATAAGTTCAGACTGGCTTGGCACCCTATTATTAGAACTGCACAAGAACAGGAGAGCATGCATGGACAAGGGTTGGCAGCATAATTACGACTGTGGCAGAAAGGCCTTTGATGAGCAGAGGTACGACCTCGCGCTTCTGTACCTTGAGAAGGTGGCGAGCGAGAAGAACACCTATGCCGACGTATACAACATGCTCGGGCTTATCTATTACAACAATGGACGCCTCTCCGACGCTGCCAGCGCATTCAACACCGCCATTGAACTGAACCCGAACTATACGGAGGCGAGCCTGAGCCTTACGGTTGTCTACAACGACCTTGGCCGGTTCGACAAGTCGAAGGACGCCTATATGCTTGCGCGCCAATCGCGTCAGGAGTCCGATAGTTACCTCGACCCGTACGTAAAGGGGCGTCTTGCCAACATGCACGCCTCTCTCGGCGTTATCTACAAAGACCTCGGCATCTACTCGCAGGCCGTTGACGAGTTCAAGAAGGCCCTCGATCTCAGACCCGACTTCATCGATATAAAGACGGAACTCGGTTCGGCGTATCGCGACATGAAGGATTTTTCCAATTCCATCAGGGTGCTTACCGAGGCTGTTGAGTTGAATGCCGAGCACACGACTCCGAGGGTGCAGCTCGGGCTTACGTACTACACGATGGGCGAGAACGAAAGCGCGCGTCAAGAGTGGAGTAAGGTCTTGAAAGAGCATCCCGAAGACCCGATGGCCTCTATGTATATGACGCTCCTCAACGCTCCGAGTAACGGGTAGCCCGGGACTATGTTCTCACTCCATTTCTTTGTAGTCGGCAGTAATAGATAAAAGATGACTGATACCGACCAACCCACCTCTTCCGTAACGTCGCAGTATAAAAAAGAGTGTCCGCTCTGCTCTTCGCAGACGGTTCAGTTCTTCTGTAAAGACCGCCGAAGGGAGTACCTCCGCTGCTCTTCGTGTTCGCTCATCTTCGTTCCCGCACCGCTTCACCTTACTATAGACGAACAGAAATCCCGGTACGACCTCCACCGTAACGACTCCGAAGACCCCGGTTACCGGGCCTTTCTCTCAAGACTGGTTGACCCCCTGGTAGAACGGCTGGCTCCCGGAGCCAGAGGGCTCGACTTCGGCTCGGGTCCCGGCCCGACGCTTTCGTTGCTCTTGGAAGAGCGCGGCTTTTCCGTTCAAAATTACGACCCGTTCTACGCCCCGGACTCAACTCTACTTAAAAAGAGGTACGACTTTGTCGCCTGTTCAGAAACCGTCGAACACTTCTGCGCCCCGGCTACCGACTGGCAGCTTCTCTTTTCGCTTGTTGGTACAGGAGGTGTGGCAGCGGTAATGACGGCCTTCGTGCCCGCTGAATCAGAAGAGAGGGCTGGCAGCTTTGCCGGGTGGCGATACAAAGACGACCCGACGCACGTCACCTTCTACTCTAAAGAGACTTTTTTCTGGATAGCGGAAAAGTTCGGCGTAAAGGCCGAGATAGTAGGGGAGTCGGTGGTGCTCTTCTCGTTTTAGCAGGTGGTCTGTTTTGACAGGGCAGGGGGCAAAAAAAACCGGCAGAAGGGTCTGCCGGTTCTATCTTAGTTGAGTCTTTTTCTAGGTCGAGTTCGCCTTCTTAGTCGAGTTCGCCTTATCCCAGTTCTTCTACAATGGTAACGAGTTCGGCTATTGCCGCGTCGAGCTTGTCGGGCTCAGTGCCTCCGGCCTGGGCGAGTTCCGGCTTGCCTCCGCCACGTCCTCCGACGATCGGCGCGATTCTCTTTATTATATCTCCGGCACGGAGCTTGTCGGTCAGATCTTTCGTGACGGCTGCGAGCAGAAAGGCCTTGCCTGCCTTTGCGCTGCCAAGGAGAATAACACCTGAGCCGAGCTTGGTTCTCAGGGTATCGGCCATCTGGCGAAGTTTCTTCGGGTCGTCGGCCTCTATTTTTTTAGCGAAGACAGTTATGCCGTTAATCTCTTTGGCCTCGTCGGCAAGTTCTCCGGCCTCGTTCGCTTTTGATTTCCCCTTCAGCTCTTGGAGTTCGCGCTCTATTTCTTTAGTCCGCTCCATCAACTTTGCAACCTTTACCGGAACCTCGGCGGCAGGCACGCGGAGCAGGCGCGCGCTCTCTTTAAGGGCTGTCTCGGCCTCTTCTACGCTCTTAAGCGCCGCGTGGCCGGTTACGGCCTCGATCCTTCTTATACCTGCGGCTATGGAGCTTTCGGCTGTTATCTTTATAAGCCCAATGTCGCCTGTTCTATTGACGTGGGTTCCGCCGCAGAGTTCCGTGCTGACCCCGGCGACAGAAACCATGCGCACTTCGCTAGAGTACTTCTCGCCGAAGAAGGCTAGCGCGCCGCGCTTTATCGCGTCGTCGTAAGAGAGTACGTCTGTAGTTACCTCAATGTTATCCAAGACCGCTTGGTTGGCGAACTCTTCTATTTTTTTAAGAAGTACAGCGTCAGTCGCCTCGAAGTGGTTGAAGTCGAAGCGCAGATGGCCCGGAGTAACGAGCGAACCGGCCTGCTTAACGTGCTCTCCTATTAAGTCTCTTAGCGCCGACTGTAGTAGATGCGTTGCCGTGTGGCTTCTTCTGATGGCGCGCCTGCGTTCGATGTCGGGAATAAGTTCAACGGTATCGCCAACCGAGAGCGTGCCCTCTTTGACCTTGCAGTAGTGGACGGTAATGGAGGGCACAGGCCTTTTTGTGTCGATGACCTCTATAGAGAGACCGTCCGCGACGATACTTCCGGTGTCTCCGGTCTGTCCGCCGGACTCGCCGTAGAACGGGGTCTGGTCGGTTACGACCTGCACAGTTTCGCTCTTACTGCTTTTCGTTGCAGACTCAACCTCTTTACTGTTTGCGATTATGGCGAGTACTTTACCCGCTACGGCCTCCATGTGGTAACCGACAAAGGCGCTCTCTATGCCGCCATCGGCCATTGCTCCGTACAGGGCGCTCTCGTCGCTGCCGGCTCCGAGCGCTGCCATTGCTTTCTCTCTTGCTGCGCGTGCGCCAGAGCGCTGCACCTCCATCTCGGTCTCAAACCCCTCATCGTCCACGGTAAAGCCGTCGCGCTCGATTATGTCGGCGGTAAGGTCCACGGGAAAGCCGAAGGTATCGTAGAGGCGAAATGCGACTGTACCTGAGAGAACCGTCAAATTGTCCTGTTTCAACCGGTCTACTTCGGTCTCCAAGAGTGTGAGGCCGCGCTCTAAAGTCTCTAAGAACCGCTTCTCTTCATTCATGGTAGCGCGCGCCACAAAGTCGTTGGCTTCCGTTAGCTCCGGGTAGACGCCGCCCATCCGAACGCTTACGGCTGCGGTAACTTTGTAGAGAAACGGCTCGCGTATGCCGAGCAGGCGTCCGTGGCGCGCCGCGCGCCTGATTATTCTTCTTAGCACGTAACCCCTGTCAACGTTGCTCGGCAGTATTCCGTCGGTAATAGAGAAGGCGATGGCGCGCGCGTGGTCGGCCACGGCCCTTATCGAAAAATCGGTCTCAGAGTCGGCGCCGTACTTTACTCCCGATATTTCCTCAATCTTTTCGATGATGGGCGTGAAGAGGTCGGTGTCGTAGTTGTTTAGTTTGCCCTGCATTACAGCGCTGAGACGCTCAAGGCCCATGCCTGTGTCGATGCATGGGGCGGGAAGAGGAGCAAGCGTGCCTTCGGCGTCGCGGTCGAACTGCATGAAGACGAGGTTCCAGATTTCGAGATAGCGGTCGCAGTCGCACCCCGGGGCGCACGTTGGCGAGTCGCACCCGAGAGCTTCGCCCTGGTCTATAAGTATCTCCGAGCACGGCCCGCACGGCCCGACGTCGCCCATACTCCAGAAGTTGTCCTTCTCTCCGAGGCGCAGGATCCGCTCAGGAGGAAGGCCTATTTTGTCGGCCCAGATACCGGCTGCTTCGTCGTCGTCGGTGTAGACGGTCGCGTAGAGTTTTTCGGCGTCGAGGCCCATTCTGTTTACGAGAAAGTCCCACGCGTACTCTATTGCGGTCTCTTTAAAGTAGTCGCCGAAGGAGAAGTTGCCGAGCATCTCGAAGAAGGTATGGTGGCGCGCAGTGCGTCCGACGTTCTCTAAGTCGTTGTGCTTGCCACCGGCTCTCATGCACTTTTGTGAAGTGGCTGCGGTTGAGTAGTCGCGCGTCTCTTCGGCCAGAAAGACAGGCTTGAACTGGTTCATGCCTGCGTTGGTGAAGAGCAGCGTGGGGTCGGCCTGCGGCAAGAGCGCGGAGGAGCCGATCACTCTATGCCCCTTTGAGGCGAAGTAGTCGAGAAAACTTTTTCTTATGTCGTCGGATTTCATGCAGTAGGTTCTTTCAGTACGCCTGTTGCGCCTTTAGTTCTATGTCTGCTGCTCTTCCTCTGATCCGTAGGCGCCCCTGTGGCAGCCGAGTACTTTTATGGCAATAGCGGTAGAGAAGCCTCTGGATGCGAGGTGCCTGAAGGCCCGTTGGTACTCTTTCTGCGAGAGCGGGCTCGTGTTTCCGCTCTTTCTGAACCACTTCTCTATTGCAGCCTCTGCCGTTTCTTTCTCGGCCGTATCGTCTATTCCGGCCACGACCTCTTTTATTATCTCGTCCGCTATTCTGCGCTTCTTCAAGTCGATAGAAATCTTGTACCTGCCCCAGGCCTTGTTTCTTATGCGCGACCCGGCGAGAGCAGCGGCAAAGCGACGGTCGTTGAGGTAGTCGGCCTCAGTTAGGTACTCGATGGTCTCTTCGACTATCTCTTTGCTGTACGCGCCCTTGGCTTGTAGCTTCTCCCTCATCTCGTACTCGGTGCGTTCGCGGTACGAGAGGAACCGGAGGGCCAGAGTCAACGGATCAGGCGCTTTGGTGTCGGTGGCCATGGACGGGGTCCTAGAAACGCTCTATGTCGGGGTCGGTATCCGGCTCTTCAATATCTTCTGGCTCGTCTGCTTTATCGTCCGCATCCTGCCATCCCATGTCGCTCGTAGAGGTAACGCCCTTGACCTTGAGGTCGAAGTCGTCTGCGTTGGAGGCCTGGCTTAAGGCCTCCTCTTTGGTGATTAAGCCTTTGTCGAGCAGCGACATTATAGACTGGTCGAAGGTCTGCATGCCGTAGGTCGTATGGCCCTTGGCTATGGCGTCCATTATATTCTTTGTCTTCTCTTTGTCCTCAATACACTCGCGTACTCTAGAAGTGGTGACCATTACCTCGACCGCAGGCACACGGGTGTTGCCGTCCTTGGTCGGTATGAGCCGCTGAGAGATGATAGCCTTTATAACGCCCGCAAGCTGCAGCCTTATCTGCTTCTGCTGGTACGGCGGGAAGACGGAGACTATGCGGTTTACGGTCTCCATTGCGTCTATGGTGTGGAGCGTTGAGAGCACCAGGTGGCCGGTCTCCGCCGCAGTAAGGGCGATTTCGACCGTTTCGAGGTCGCGCATCTCTCCGACCATTATTATGTCGGGATCCTGCCTGAGCGCTCCTCTTAAAGCCTCTGAGAAGTTGTTGGTGTCAACCCCTATCTCTCGCTGGTTGATTATGCAGCGGCGGTCGCGGTGGAGGAACTCAATGGGGTCCTCGATAGAGATGATGTGACCGCTTCTGTTGGAGTTTATCTTGTCCATTATCGCGGCAAGCGTGGTGGACTTTCCGCTTCCCGTCACTCCTGTTACGAGTATCAGGCCGCGCCGCTCTCCGGTTATCTTCTCTATTACCTTGGGCAGGTTCAGCTCCGCAAAGCTCTGGATCTTTATCGGTATTACCCGTAGAACCACGCCGACTGCTCCGCGCTGCTGGAAGATGTTGACCCTGAATCGCCCAAGGCCCGGAACAGAGTAGGCTATATCGACCTGATGCTGCGCTTTGAAGGCCTCTTTCTGGGTCTCGTTCATCAGCCTGAGAGCCATCTTTGAGACTTCGTCGGGCGCGAGCCGTTCGTGGTTCTTAACCGGTACGAGGCTTCCGTTGATCCTTAAGATAGGCGGAACCCCGGCCTTTAAGTGCACGTCGGACGCTTTGCCTTTAACAGCTATATTGAGTATGGAGGTCAGGTCTATTCCGGCCATAAAACTACGCTCCTTCAGTTTGTGCGGCAGGTTTCGTGCCTATTCCGTGAAAGTCGAATATCTTCCTCTCAAGCTCTTCGGCGGCCTTTGGGTTTTCCTTGAGGAAGGTACGGGCGGCCTCTTTACCTTGGCCGAGCCGGTCTCCGTCGTACGAGAACCACGACCCGCTCTTTTCGACTATGTCGGCCTTAACGCCGAGGTCGATTAAGTCTCCCTCCCACGAGATACCCTCGTTGAACATGAGGTCGAACTCGGCGTCCTTGAATGGCGGGGCGAGCTTGTTCTTGACCACCTTTACGCGCACCCTGTTGCCGATTACCGCCTCGGCCTGTTTTATCTGCCCGATTCTTCTGATGTCTAGCCTGACAGAGGCGTAGAACTTGAGCGCGTTTCCTCCGGTGGTGGTCTCCGGGGAGCCGAAGAAGACCCCTATCTTGTGCCGTATCTGGTTGATGAAGATAACGCAGGTGTTCGATTTTCCGATAGTAGAGGTAAGTTTTCTGAGCGCCTGGCTCATTAGCCGGGCCTGAAGCCCCATGTGCGCGTCTCCCATGTCGCCCTCAAGCTCGGCGCGAGGAACGAGCGCGGCAACGGAGTCGATTACTATAAGGTCGACGGCTCCGCTTCTTATGAGAACGTCGGTTATCTCAAGGGCCTGCTCGCCGGTGTCTGGCTGAGAGAGCAGCACCTCTTCGACGTTAACGCCGAGTCTTTCGGCGTACTGCATGTCGAGCGCATGCTCTGCGTCTACAAATGCCACCGTGCCGCCCTTCTTCTGGCACTCTGCCGTTATATGGAGCGCAAGCGTTGTCTTTCCAGAGCTTTCGGGGCCGTATATCTCGACTACTCTGCCCTTTGGAACGCCACCTATGCCGAGCGCGATGTTTAGTCCCGGAGAGCCGGTCGATATGGCCTCGACCGAGACGATAGGCTTGTCTTTGCCGAGCTGCATTATGGAGCCCTTGCCGAACTGCTTCTCTATCTGGCTGATAGCCATGTCGATAGCCTTGTTCTTGTCGTTTCCTTTGCCGGTATCTTTGACGGGGTTTTTGGTCGAAGCAGCCATTTTATCCGTTCCTCCATTGGGGTAATCTATCTGTTATCTATTTTAATTGGTTTATTTTGTTCACTCGGCTTACTCGTTGAGCGTTGCCGTAAAGAGCGGAGTATGTACGGCTCCGCCGGGCTCAAGTGCGCTACTAAATAGTACGAAAGTGTCTACAATAAAGTCTATTCCTTTTTTCTCAGTGCCGCCGGGCAGCTCGCTCTTTGGAATCCCGGCTATCTGTGCTGCAGCGCGCCGTCCCTCGTCGCGGTGCTTGATCCGACAGAGCGTAAGATGGGGCTTGAATGCGCGCTCTTCTATATCGAGGCCTGCTCTTTTAAGCGCAGTGTCGAGCCTGCTCTTCAGTTCTCTTAACCTCTCCAGCCCATGCTCCTCTTTAAGGGCCAGCCAGAGTGTTCTTGGGACTTTTAGATTTGGAAAGCCCCGAAGCCCGCCTATCGTAAGGTTGAACGGGCCGCATCCTGCGGCTGCCTCTTGCATGGCAGGCGTTATCACGTCTACCAGAGACGGCTCTATCTCGCCAAAAAAGTTTAGCGTCAGGTGGAGGGTCTCTGCATTGACCCACGACGCCTTGAAGGCACTCTCGCGCTTCTTTTTATCTTCCTTGCTACCCGCTTGCTTGCCGTCTTCGGCCTTGTTGCCCTGTAGCGTGGCCTGAAGCTCGCACAACCGTTTTTTAATCGGCCCGGGGAGCGGTATGGCGATAAAGGCCCTTATAGCCCCTCCAGAAAGTCTGCTAGGGTGGTAAGCGCAGCGGTTGCGCTCTGGCGCTTAATCGACTTTCTGCTGCCTTTAAAGTTGAAGAGACGAACAAAGCTGCTCTCTTTGCGCTCTCCGCTCTTTTTAACCGTCGTTCTTATTGTGATTCCTATATAGACCGTTCCGACCGGTTTTTCCGTATCATCGGCAGGGCTGGCCATGCCTGTTAAGGAAAGAGCAATGTGGGCTTTGGTCTTTTTGGCGACCCCTGCGGCCATCTCGGCAGCGACCTCTTCCGAGACTGCGCCATGCGCTTTTAGCGTTGCGGCCTTAACGCCTAAGAGGCTCCGCTTCAGGTCGTTAGAGTAGGCGACCACGCCGCCTTCGAAGTACTTGGAGCTTCCGGCAATGTCGGTTATGCGGCTCGCTACGAGCCCCCCGGTGCAGCTTTCGGCAACCGAGAGTTTTATACCCGCCCCGAGGCCCCGTATAAGGTCGGCCAGCCGCTGTTCCGGAGTTACCTCTGAAGCCTTCTTTTTGGGGTTTGTCATAAGACGAACCGTAGTAGTATATGTGCGATTATATTGACATAAATGCCGGAT
>JADFVP010000171.1 GCA_015222595.1 Pseudomonadota bacterium | reverse complement strand
TGGTGCTAAAGAACTTAGGCGTAGAGCCGTTCGTCTCTATCGGTAGGTTGCCGCTCTTCGACAGGGTCTGGTCGCTCAGGTGGGCCGGGCCGGTGCTCATCTTCTCAGTCTCTATGGCCGCAGCCTTTTCGTTCGAGGTACTGTCGTCTGTGCTGGCCAAAATGGTGACTAATGTTACTGATGGGAGTGTAGCCAAGAGGGTACGATACCTAAGGTCCTATACGCGCCCCGGAACCGTACTTTTTTCGATCTGTGCGCTTCTCGTTCTTTCTTATACCGTGCTCGTGCTTTTCCCGGCAATAGAGCTTGCCACCGGGGCAGAGCAGATTTTTAATGCGCGCATGGCGCCCTTTGTCACGCCGTCGGTTCTGTACTCTACGCTCTTTACGCTCTGCGTTATCATTACCGGAGCGCTGCTCTTTATCTTGAAGGGCAGAGACGCTAAGGCCCGTTACTCTTTAGTGGCCGGAGTTGCGGCGCTGACGGTACTGGAACTCTGGTGGGCGGTGCCAAGGGGCTGGGGCGCACAGTGGCTTGGTGTTAAATGGATTCCGGCTGCTGTCGGTCTAGTTGCGGTCGTGCTCTTTTTTATAAGGTACTTTAAGACGGCAGCGGCCCTGACGCTGCTCTTTACGGCGCTCTTTTTATATCTCGACTCAGCCTCGGTGCGCGGGCTGCCCGAACGGCAAGACCCCTTTCAGCCGGCCCCGTATGTAGAGTTTATTAAGGAGCGCGCTCCGGGCGCGCGTACACTAGGTACTTACGGCACGCTCTTTCCAAACTCAGCGAGCGCGCTAAAGCTCTACGACGTTCACTACGTCAACTCTTTAGTCGCTAGCGAATATCATGATTTCCGCTACGCCTATCTCCATGCCGAACTCTTCAAGGAGGGGCCTAACTCCGAGCTATGGTTTTCCGGCAGACCGGAGCGTAGCGTGGAGCGCGAAGCGGCCTTAGGGCCGGGCGCGATCTATAATAAGATATCGCGGCCTGTAGAGAACGACATAGCCTATCGGCTAAAGAGCTACTCTCTGCTTGGAGTGAAGTACATTGTTCTGCCCGCCGATAAGTCATTAACAAAGGGCGGCTTCTCGCGCTTTGTTAACAGGGACAAAGGCCCGCTCTTTCGAGTGGTATACGATAAAGAGGTGCGCATTTATGAAAACCCGTATGCGCTCAACCGTGCCTATGTTGTCCACTCTACCGTTAAAGCCGAGAGTTACGAAGAGGCGCAACGAAAAGCCAACTCAAAGGATTTTGATATTAGAAGTACGGCTGTCGTGGAGACGGAGTTGAATTTTCTTCCGCCGCTTTCCGAGGCTGCGTTAGGGATAGAGCAGACGAAAGGCATGGGACAGACGAGTAGGGCAACCGCAACTATCACCGAGTACGGTATGAACTTCGTTAGAATTGAGGCTGAGAGCGAAGAGCCGGGACTTTTGGTGCTTACAGACACGTACTATCCGGGCTGGAGGGTGAGCGTTAACGGTACTGACGCCAAGGTGAAACGCGTTAACGGGCTTGTGCGCGGCGTGGAAATAGGGACCGGAAACTCCACGGTGATTTTCCGGTACTGTCCTCTCAGTTTTTCTCTAGGGCTGCTGCTCTTCGCCCTTTCTGCTCTTCTCTGCGTTCTGCTCTATATGGCCGCACACAGGAGAGAGAAGAGAACCGAAGAGAGCGGTAACCCCTGAGCGGGGTGAATATTTTTGGCTATTGGCACGGCTCTATGTTATATGGATACGGGACTAAGAACACAAAGTTGATAACGCAGAAAGGTAATACGTGACAGAGTTTAATGAGACGGGGCTTGGCAGAGCAGTTCACAGTAGGGGTGTCAGAACTTTTCTCCTGATCGCCTTTCTTCTAACCGGTTCAACAGGGCTGCTGTATCAGGTTATCTGGTCTCGGCTTCTTGTCTTGAGCTTCGGCTACACAATTCACTCCATTTCTATCGTCATTACAGCCTTTATGGGCGGGCTTGCAATAGGCTCTCTTCTTGGCGGCTTCATAGCGGACAGAACAAAGAAGACGGTTCTGGTGTACGGCATCGCGGAACTCGGCGTCGGCTTTATCGCGCTCTTGACCTACCCTTACATAAAGGGGCTCCCGCTCCTGATAGCAGCCGTTAGAGAGAGCTGGCACATTCCGTACTACGGTTTTAGCCCATGGACCATGCTGCTCGCAATTGCGCTGCTCTTGCCTCCGACCATTCTCATGGGTATGACGCTGCCGCTCTTGGCCCGTGCATTGACCAGAGCACGCGAGCACTCGGCAGTTGAACTCGGCTCGCTCTATGCGCTCAATACGCTCGGTGCCGCCCTCGGCTCTATTGCTACGGGCTTTTTTCTTATAGCTTTTCTCGGTGTCTATACAACGCTTCTGGTTGCCGCCGTAGTCAACATATTCATCGGTCTCGTTGCAGTGCTGATAAGTAGAAGACTTACGGCCTCGGGCACTGAGCCTGTGGCCGCTCCTGAGTTAGGCTCCGTAGGCGACCTCTCCGTAGACGACCTCTTAGTAGACGAACCAGGGCCCGCTCTATCTGACGGGGTCGGGCAGTCCGGCAGCACTTCGGTCTTCCGCGCTCCACTCTTTTGGGCCTTTGGCATTTCGGGCTTTGCGGCCCTTGCCGTAGAGGTGGTCTGGATTCGAATATTTGCTCCGTATCTTGAAAACTCAACCTACGCCTTTGCCCTCATCCTCGCTATCTTTCTGCTCGGTATCGCTGCAGGCGGCTGGGCCGCACGGAAGGTGGCGACAAGGATTAAGAATCCGGCGCTAGGCTTCGGCCTCTGTCAGGCCCTTGCAGGGATCTGTACCGGAGCAGGGCTGCTCATACTCTTTCTCTTCATACAGCACTACTATGAACTGCTGCCAACGCTCGGCCTTTTAGTTCACCAGCCGACTATAATATTTAAGCAGTCGTTCTGGATCGTCATTATCCTCATACCCTCTACCTTCTTTATGGGTGCGGGCTTTCCCTTTATCGCCAAGTGGGCAGGGGGCGAGTTCGCCAACTACGGGCGCAGAACAGGCAAGCTCTACGCGGCCAACACCGTCGGCTCCATCTTCGGTGCGCTCATCGGCGGTTTCGTGCTCTTGCCTGCGCTCGGCACCAGAGACGCCCTTCTCGCTATATTCATTATCTATCTGGTAAACGGACTGGTCATACTCTACCTCAACCGGGGCTCTATTAAGCTGAGCCCTGTGCTCTCTGTTGTTGTGGTGCTTTGTCTCTTTATCGGCGCGGCCGCGCTTACCACTCTGCCCGACCCTAATATCTATGCTATTACCAATGCCAATAGCGATTTTAATATACTGGCCTACAGAGAAGACCCTGACGTAAACGTAGCTCTCTTGGCATCGAAGAAGAACGAGCAGGCCAGAGCGCTGCTGATCAATCTCCGTGAAATATCAGGGACCGGCTATAAACTCACTCCCTGGATGCTTCATCTGCCCATGCTGCTAAAGCAGGAGCAAGTTGTGAAGCCGAAGAGGGTGTTGATAATCGGACTCGGCATCGGCCACACCTTTACGCTCGCTCTCGATCACTACCCGGAGCTCGACGTGGAGGTGGCGGAGCTGGTTCCGAGCGTCGTTGATCTTTTTGGCGAGTACAACAGCGTCGGACAGGCCGCCATTCAGAACCCTAAAGGAAAGATTATCGTTGCAGACGGGCGCAACTACCTGCTCTCGGCTACTGAGAAGTACGACCTTGTACTGATAGACCCGACCCCGCCGCTCTACGGTACAGGAGCCGTTAACTTGTATACGGCAGACTTTTTCAACATAGTAAAGAGCAAGCTCGCCCCGGACGGCATACTGTTATTAAGGGTGTCGTACAGCACGGATGTGCACTCTTTGCAGTTGCTTACCCGTACGGCCATCGATGTCTTTCCGCACGTCAGCCTATGGCAGCCTCCGAACCATTGGAACGGTTTTTCAATGGTCTTAAGTTCAACTGACTACAAAGAGGACCATAACGACCTGAAGAAGAGGGTCGAGAAGATTGAAAATCTTGATAATGATTGGCTAGATATTCTTTATGCAACCCAACCGACACTTTTTGGCAAGGGCGTATCCCTGATCGGGGACCTCGATAATTTCAAAGTAGTAACGGACGACCGGCCCTACCTTGAATTTCCGCTCTTTAACAAGTAGGTATAAGAAACAGAGCGGGCCGATCAACAACAGTAGATTAACAGACACTGAGAACAGTACAAGAGGCCAGTTATCAGTTACGAGAGTATATTTTCAGTAGTGGGCTCTGTGTGGGGAGTTGCTGCCTGCGCACTCATTATCGCCTCGGTGCTCCTTATCTGGAAGGATAAAGAACGGTTCGAGCAGTGCCACAAGTGGATGATGTACACAATGGTCGGCGGCGGCTGGCTCTTTGTGCTCCTCTACTTTGCAGGCTACTACTTCAGAAGCGAACCCGTCGACGTGCCGCGCTCCCTGGTGCCGTGGTTCGCCGTTCACGGCACGCTGGCCCTTGTTGCGCTCCTTGGCGCTACGCTGCTGCTCGCAACACGCGACACTAGCGACAGAGGCTTCTTTCCCGGCACAGGCCTCATTGACAGGCTCAACAACCGGCACAGGCTCTACGGTACGGTTGTAGCGCTCCTGTGGCTCTTTACCCATATTGGCGGTATTGTAAATCTCTACCTTCTGCGGTAGAATAGCGGCATGGCAGACAGGTGCCGATAACGGACACGGAGTAGTTGCATAAGACGGTAGCAGCGGTAAGTCGGGTGAGGGAATGAAGTTTAGCAAAAGGCCAGTCGCATTGGTTATAGCCGTTGTAATAACCGGCGCATTTATAGTTGCTCAGGTACTCGAACGCAGAGACGACAGCAAGTACGAGAGGCGCTTTCTGCCCCCTGTTGAGAGCGTGCTCTATACCTCCGAGTGCTCGTCGTGCCACTTTCTCTACCTGCCGGGGCTTCTGCCCGCCGGGTCGTGGAAGAGGATAGTAGAGGACTCCGGTGAGCACTTCGGGCACGAACTCCACCTCGAAGCCGGGGTGGCCGCCGAACTTGTACTCTATCTCGGGGCGAACAGCGCAGAGACCACAGGCGCCAAGCGCTCGGGAAGGATACTCGACAGTCTCGAAGGCGCAACCCCGAAGCGGATAACAGAGACGCCGTATATCAAGAAGAAGCATCAGGGAATAAAGGCGATAATCTACAGAAGAGATGCCATTAAGAGTTTTTCTAACTGCATTGCCTGCCACACTACTGCCAAAGAAGGAAACTTTAGAGAGGCCAACGTGAAGATACCGAAGCTGTAGCTGTACGTCAGTCTTGTCGCCCCGCTCCCTACTACCTCGTAAAGTCAGTACCCCTCTTCTTATTCGACAAACGACCATACTCTGTCTACCTTGCTCTTTCAGGGTGGCGCTGTCCTGTTTGCGATTTTTCTTCAGATATGGTAGAATACTTTAGTCACACCAACCATCTTAGCGACTGACAGTAGCCGCTACAGTTCCTCCGGGCCTTTTATTCACACTCTCTACGAACCAGTTTTAGTGGCATCCTTACCAGTCCATCATTTTATAGATACTCATCGCGAGCCGGTCTTTAGCCACCCAGGCAGTACTATCGAACAGTATAAGTGAGAGTAACAGTATGCGCGAACTGATAGAATGGCTTGCAACACTTGAAAAATCCGCTTCCGAGGTCTACGCTCTGGCGGCAGAACGTTTTTCTGACGACATCTCTTTAGCGCGATTTCTTACGCAGTTGAGCAAAGACGAGTTGAGCCACCACGGCGCAATGCGCCTTGCAATGGCCTATATGAAGAATGTGGACGACTACCCGGCGGTTATTGCGCTCGACGAAGAGTCCAGGTGGGACGTAGAGGTTCCCTTTATCGAGTTGAGAACTTCGCTCGAGGCGGGAATTACGAAGAAAGAGTTGCTCGAATCGATCATACGCATCGAGTTCTCGGAACTGAACGAGCTGTTCATCTACGTCGTCAATTCCGTCAGGGAGAGGTCGAACGGGCTGGTCAATATTTCCGTTGATATAGATAGTCACAAAAGGAAAATAGAACGGTTTGTGATGACTCAGCCAGATTACAGCTACTTGGCAGAGCGGATGAACGCGTTGCCTGCAACGAGCGACGACAGGAAAAGGATTCTGATAGTAGACGATACCGCGATCAACCTGACTCTCTTAAAGGCGCTCTTTTCCAATCAGTTTACGGTAGATACGGCCAAGAACGGCGCCGAGGCCTTTAAGAAGGTGAGGGCGGGTTACTACTCAGCTATAATCTCGGACGTTAATATGCCGATGATGAACGGAATAGAGTTTTACAAGAAGGCGAGCAAGATCAGCCCCGGTATAAGTTCCCGTTTTATCTTCTACACCAGCTCGCTAGAGGTGGAGCACGAGATGTTCTTTAAGGAGAACAGGCTCAAGTACCTTACAAAGCCGAGCCCCTTCAGTACAGTGCGCGAAACGGTCTCAACCGTAATGTGCTGAGTTCGCTCTCTCTCTTCTGCTTTACTGTCTAGCTCGCCTCTTTTCTTCAACTTGTAGAAAGTTCAAATCTCTATGACGCTGTTTGCGATAACGGTTAAATTAGGGTAAGCTATAATTGAATCACTCCTCTAATAACTCCCCCAGAGTTTCCTCTACCAAGAGATAGAGAGGACGACATGCGAAAATTGGTAAAATGGCTGGCAGGTCTCGAAAGGTCCGCTGCCGATGTATATGTTCTGGCAGCTGAGCACTTTGCCGACGACATCTCATTATCCCGTTTTCTCAAGCAGATGAGCAAAGATGAGTTGATGCATTATAGTGCCATGCGCCTTGCGATGGCCTATATGAACGATGTTGACGACTACCCTGCCGTTATTGCCTTTGATGAAGAGGCCAGGTGGGCTCTGGAAGAGCCGTTAATAAGGTTGAAGACGGCGCTCATGGAGGGAATGACGAAGAGGGAGTTGATAGAGTCCATTCTTCTCATCGAGTCGTCGGAGCTTAACGAACTCTTCATCTATGTCGTGAACTCCATCAGGGAAAAATCCAGTGGCTCTGTCGATATCTCTTTGAACATCGACTACTCTATAGATATGGAGTGTCACAAGAGGAAGATAGAGCGGTTCGTCCTGACGCAGCCCGACTATAAAGGCCTGTTGAAGCGACGCTCTGCGCTGCCCGTAACTAAAGCCCCTGTAAATAATTCCCCGGCATCAAACTCCCCGGTATCGAAATCTAAAGGAAAGAGAATTCTGATAGTAGACGATACAGTGAACAACCTCTTCCTCTTAAAGGCTCTCTTTGAAAATCAGTTTACGGTTGATACGGCTAGAAACGGCGCCGAGGCATGCGTGAAGCTTAAGGGCGGCGACTACGCCGCTATAATCTCGGACGTTAAGATGCCGAAGATGAGCGGAATAGAGTTCTACAAGAGGGCCTGCGAGATCTATCCGGGAATAGATTCACGCTTCATCTTCTACTCCAGCTCGCTCAACGACGAGCAGAGGCTCTTTATCAAGGAGAACGGGCTCAAGTACCTGACGAAGCCGAGCCCCTTCAGTACTGTTCGCGAGACGGTTGCAACGGTAATGTGCTGACCCCTCGCTCTCTGTCTCTTTGTCACTCCTCTTCTTTGTCTCTATCTGTTTTCAAGGGCTTGCTCTACAGCAGCCGGACGCATTAAAAAGCCCCCGCTTTTGCGGGGGCTTTTTAATGTCTGTCTTATCTATATATACGCAAGAGCCGAAGCGTTAGTCGTCGTAGTGCTTCTTGTTCTTCTTATGCTTCTTCTTATGCTTTTGCTTTACCTTATGTTTCTTCTTCAGTTCGCTCGGCACGTGGTGCTTCTTGGCCTGCTTCCACGGGCCGTCGTGGTGTGTCGAGACTCTCCACCCGCCGTCGGAGTAGCGGAGGTAGTGGCCGTCATGGTAGTAGACCTCGGAGAACTTTATGACCACATAGGCGCCGAGTGCGGAGTCGAAGACAAGTTCGAGTCCGCTCTTGTGCTTATGCCGGTGGCCGTGGGCCGGGGCGTGCGGCGGAGGGCTGTGTCTGTCGTTCCTGTGCGACAGACTAACCGTCTTGCAGGCAGTGAGCGAAACCGTGATCATCAGTAAGAGCAGTAGTAGTCCAAGACGACGCATAGCGTTTCTCCTTTTTTGATAGATTGGCAACTCAACGTATCCGGGTTGCCGCTAAGTTACTTTACGTCTATGGCCATCACAAGAAAATCTCTGTGGAGCCTCTTGCCGTGGTGCGGCTCGTGCGCCTTGCCGTCGTAGTAGTACCATTTTAAGGGCGTCATCTTGTTCAGCTCGGTCGGCAGAGGCGCAAGGTCGGTTACTCTAAGGCCTTTGCTTTTGAACTCGTCCGGGCTGATGAAGTAGAGGATGTCCTCCTTTGTATTTTCCGGCTCAGGAGAGAAGTGGATCATGTTGTTCTTTGTGCCGGCTTCGAGCATGCAAAGCTCTCCGCTCGTCTTCTTAAGGTCTATCGTCATCATGCCGCTTCCGGGCGTTATGAGATTCGCTATGGCGTTTATCTCGCGAACCGCCGGAGTGCCGCTCAGTTGAAGCACGGGGCCGAACTCGTCCGCTATTGCGTTCAGCTTCTGCTCTGCGCTCTCGGCAGAGTTCGCGCCGGTCGGCAGTGCAAATGCGCAGAGCAACGCCGCAGCCGCTATTGAACTTTTAAAGTATTTTATCTTCATATCTCTTAGCTCCTTTACGGTTATTTAGTTGCTTCGTCTGTTTTTGTGTCTGCTTCTTCCACAGCAACGCCGGGCCCGACCACCGCTACTGTAGCCGTGTCGAGTTGTAGATACTTCTTTGCAACTCCGAGAACATCCTCCGTTGTAACGGCCTCAATCCTCCGGGTGAACTCTTCTTGAAAATCGTAGCCCTGCCCGTACAGCTCGAAGTTGGTCAGGTTTCCGGCCTGATCCGAGACCGCCTGAAGCCCTATCTCGTAGCCGCCTATTATCGAGTTCTTAGCTCTTTCAAGTTCAGCGTCCGTTACCGCAGTGGTGGAAATCTCTTTCAGCTCCCGGAAGATCTCTTCGACAGCCTGCTCCCTCTTCTCAGGGGCGCAGCCTATGTAGACGGCAAAGACGCCGGGGTCCTTGGCTTCGCGCATAAAGGCGTGCACCGAGTAGGCGAGGCTCTGGCGGTCGCGAAGGTTGACAAAGAGGCGGCCGCCCTGTCCGGAGAGAATGTCGGAGAGCACGCGCAAGGCGTAAGAGTCGGGGTGTCCGATGCTCGTGCCGAGAAAGCCGACAACTATGTGCGTCTGCGCCTTCTCCTTCATCTCACCGACTCTCTGCGAAGTGCTGCGCCTAGTCTCGGTAACAGGGGTCGCGAGCGCTGTTGCCTCTGTGCGGAACTCTTTAAAGACCTCTTCTACCTTGGCGGCAACGTACTCGGTGTCGATATCGCCGACGACGGTCAGTACCATGCGCCCCGGCACGAAGAAGCTTGCATAGTGTTCGGCGAGGTTCTCTCGCGTCAGCGCTTCTACGGTCTCTTTGGTCCCGATGGTCGGCATGCCGTACGGGTGCTCTTTATAGAGGTTCTTTAAAAATAACTTAAAGGTGAACTTGGGTAGCGAGTCCTCCTGCCTCTTTATCGAGGCGAGCACGTCGGCACGGTATTTTTTTATTTCGTCTTCAGGGAAGGTCGGCTCCGTCAGCACCTCTTTGAAGAGACCGAGTGCTCTGTCGAAGTCGCGCGAGAGGAATTTGCCCGATACCCCGGTGGAGTTCCAGCCCGAAAAGCCGCCGACACCTCCGGCCAGAGCCGCTAGTTCTTTGGCCAGCTCTTCGCTTGTGTGCCGCTCGGTTCCTTTTCTGAGCATCGCAGCCGTAAAGCTGCCGACGCCGTTAACTTCGCTGCTCTCGAAGCGAAGGCCGCCGGGCACTGCGGCGTAGAAGGCCACAGTAGGGTTGGCGTGCACCTCTTTAACAATAAGCGTCATGCCGTTGGAGAGTACCCGCTTTGTTGTCTTGGCCCCTCC
>JADFVP010000034.1 GCA_015222595.1 Pseudomonadota bacterium | reverse complement strand
TTGCAAAGTGGGCGCTAACCTTCGACCTTGGCGATAAGCCAGTAGACGACGCCGAGCACGGCCACTGCCGCCACTAACGACAGCTGCGCCTCTACGGCATCGGTCTTGAGGCTGGTGACAAGAATCTTCCTTATAACCGCAACGAGGGCAACGGAGATAAAGACCTTTACCTTGAACTTGCCGCCCTTTAAGTGCTTTACCTCCGTCTCCATAAGCTCTATAACGACCCAGAGCATAAGTAGCGAGCCGAGCGTACGCAAGAGGCCCTGCTCTATGTTGCCATCGAGCAGGTGCATAAGGTCGTAGGTGAAGAGCCACATAACACCGAGGCCCATCATCACAAGCCCGCCGACAAGGGTCAGGTTCAACCCGTAGGTGAAGCGGTTGGCGAACTGGATAAGGTACGACTCCAGCCTCTGCGACAGAAAGAACTTCTTCTCTTCCTCTATATAAGAGCTTGTAAAGATGTCGAGGTTTATGTCGAGTATCTTATCGGCCGAACGTTCGAAATAGACGCACTCCTCAAGGTCTTTGAACTCCTTATGGATGGTCGTATGGATAAAGCCCTTTACGAAGTGCATGGCGGCGTTGACGTAGTGGGCAGGCAGGTTGATCTTGACGTGCGCCATACCAACGCGCTCTAGTTCGTCGAAGTACCGCCTGTCGTAGTCGCCCTTGAAGAGGCGCAGGAACCAGACCCGAAGAGCGTCCTGATGGCGACGAATGATGGTATCGTCCTTCAGGTACTTATCATGCTCACTCAGGTTCTTGACGAACTGGTAGAACTCGGCAACGAACTCGGAGGCGTACTTCTCCATTACCGGACGCAACTGCTCCAGATTCCTTATATCCCCGTTCGTGAAACCGTAGTGAGACTTTATCTGTTCAAAAGAGTTCATGCTGCTGCGTACCTGAATTCCTTAAATTCAAATTCTTCGTATACGGGCTCTCTAGAACTGCTCGAACGCGTTGAAGAAGTAACTGATCTCAAAGGCCGCCGTCTCCGGGGCGTCTGAGCCGTGTACGATATTAGCGTCTATCGACTCGGCAAAATCCGCGCGTATGGTTCCGGGGGCAGCCTCTTTCGGGTTGGTTGCACCCATAAGCTCGCGCACACGCGCTATCGCGTTGTCGCCCTCTATCAGGAGCAGAACGAGCGGGCCGGAAATCATGAACTCGATGAGGTCGCCGAAGAAGGGCCTCTCTTTGTGCACCGCATAAAAACCTTCTGCCTGAGTGCGGGTAAGGTGCGCCATCTTTACTCCGGCCACCCTGAATCCCGCGCTCTCGTACCTGTCTATGACCTTGCCAATAACGTTCTTCTTTACTCCGTCCGGCTTTACAATTGAAAATGTTCTTTCCATCTTAAACGTATCTCCTCTGTTATTTTTCCAGTGTCAAAAAAAAATCGAAAAATAGAACTGCTTATGGTCGGCAACCTGCCGACCGATTAAACGCTTCACGAACCGCCGAAACCTATAAGGACCTTACCGCCCTCTACTATTACCGGTACCTCTCGCTCGCCCTGGCTCACCTCGAGCATGCGGGCCATGTTCTCAGCAGACGCCTTAACGTCTACATACTCTATCTCGAAACCCTCTTTGGCGTAATCCTCACGGGCCGCCGTTGTGTACGGTCAGGTCCCTTTTCCGTAAATAAAGATCTTCTCCGCCATATCGACCTCCAAAAATCTTAAAGAAATAACCGGAGTCCAGCCCGAACCGACCCGCCTCTACCTGGCTGCCCTTAGGTGAAATAATACCCAAACTTGTTCGATACCTAAATTATACACCACAATAGAGCTGTGCGCCAAGATGAATCGATATTAACCGTAACACCTGGGGCGGTCTAAACTCAAGTATTATCTTCTCTTTTTCACCCCAACCCTGTTGCACATGCCGTAAAGCTTACACTCCGAGCAATACGGAGAAACGGGCCTGCAGAGGTTCTGTCCGTAGGCAACCAGAAGGTCGTTTATATCGGCCCAGTGCTTCTCTGGCAGTTTTTTCCGTAACGCCATCTCGGTAGAGTCCGGACTCTTGGTGCGAACGTAACCCCACCGGTTAGTTATCCTGTGCACGTGAACGTCTACGCAGATACCGGGCTTATTATATCCCATTGTGACGACCAGGTTGGCGGTCTTGCGCCCCACGCCCTTCAACTCCAGCAGCCCCTCTATCGTGTCGGGCACCTTTGAGCCGCGCTCTTCTACTAAAACGCGCCCGACCTCTTTTAGCGTACCGGCCTTAACGCGGTAGAAGCCCGCCGGGTAGATAGCACGCTCTATTACCTCAACTTCCAGTCTCGCCAGCCTCTCAGGCGTCGGGGCTATCTTGAAGAGCCGCTCCGAGGCTTCACGCGTTGTCGAGTCCTTTGTCCTCAAGCTCAGTATGCACGAGACCAGCACCTTGTAAGGAGAGCGCTTCTTCTCTGCCGCAACTTCGGTAACGTACGGCACGGGAAAGGTCTTATACTCTTCGCGCAGAATCTCTACCGCCCTGTCAATTTCGTCTATCTTCATTCCCGTTCATCCATCTTCATACCCTATACCCGCTCTATTGTATTGCGACACCAAAAAAAAGGACGGCCCCCTGTCTGAAGACAGAGGGCCGCCCGAGTCAACTATATTTCACTCTACTCCAGCCGGAACGACTCTGGAATAAAGCCGGGGTAACAGGGCCTACATCATGCCCATGCCACCCATGCCGCCCATACCACCCATGCCGCCCATATCAGGCATTGCAGGAGCATCATCTCCGCTCTTAGGCTTGTCCGTGATCATAGCCTCGGTGGTAAGCATAAGAGAAGCGATGGAGGCAGCGTTCTGAAGCGCTATTCTCGAAACCTTTGCAGGATCGATAACACCGGCCTTTAAGAGATCTTCGTAGACTTCGGTAGCGGCGTTGAAGCCCTCTGAGCCCTTTGAGTGCTTAACCCTGTCTACTACTATAGAGCCTTCGAGCCCGGCGTTGGCCGAGATCTGACGAAGCGGCTCTTCTAGGGCTCTCAGTATCAGCTTTACGCCGAACTGCTGGTCGCCTTCGAGTTCAAGCTTGGCCACTGCGGTAGAGGCCCTTATGTAAGAGACTCCGCCTCCGGGAACAACGCCTTCGTCGATTGCGGCCTTCGTTGCGTGAAGCGCATCCTCTACGCGGGCCTTCTTCTCCTTCATCTCGGTCTCGGTCGCGGCTCCAACGTTGATAACCGCTACACCACCGGCGAGCTTTGCAAGCCTCTCCTGAAGTTTCTCTGTATCATAGTCAGAGGTGGACTCTGCAACCTGTGCTCTTATCTGGTTGATCCTGCCCTCGATAGCGGACTTCTCGCCAATACCGTCGATGATGGTCGTGTTCTCTTTGTCTACAACCACCCTCTTTGCGGTACCGAGGTTCTCAAGCTCAACCTCTTCGAGCTTAAGCCCAAGCTCTTCGGCCAGAAGAGTTCCGCCGGTCAGAACAGCTATGTCGTCGAGCATTGCCTTGCGTCTGTCGCCAAAGCCCGGAGCCTTTACGGCACAGGCGTTCAGAGTGCCGCGAAGCTTGTTTACAACGAGAGTCGCAAGCGCCTCGCCGTCTACGTCTTCGGCGATAATAACGAGCGGACGGCCCATCTTGGCTATTTTTTCGAGAAGCGGAAGAAGGTCTCTCATGTTGGAGATTTTCTTCTCGTGAATAAGAATATACGGGTCATCTAAAACGACCTCCATTCTCTCGGCATCTGTTACGAAGTACGGAGAGAGGTAGCCTCTGTCGAACTGCATACCCTCTACAACGTCGAGTTCGGTCTCCATGCCCTTGGCCTCTTCGACCGTGATAACGCCCTCTTTGCCGACCTTCTCCATCGCGTCGGCAATTATGTCGCCGATGGTGGAGTCGCCGTTGGCGCTGATGGTGCCGACCTGCGCAATATCGCCCTTGCCCTGAACCGGCTTGGCGAGCTTTTCGAGCTCTTCGGTTGCAACGGCTACGGCCTTATCGATGCCGCGCTTTAAGTCCATCGGGTTGTGCCCTGCGGCTACGAGCTTGGAGCCCTCTCTGAAGACAGCCTGTGCGAGCACGGTCGCGGTGGTGGTTCCGTCTCCGGCAACGTCGGAGGTCTTGGAAGCTACCTCTTTAACCATCTGCGCGCCCATGTTCTCGAAGTTGTTTTCGAGTTCTACTTCCTTGGCGACGGTTACGCCGTCCTTGGTGATTATCGGTGCGCCGTAGCTTCTGTCTATAACCACGTTACGTCCCTTGGGGCCGAGCGTAATCTTAACCGCGTCGGCAAGCACGTTGACGCCGTTTAAAATAGCGTTTCTAGCGCTCTGAGAGAATAACAGATCTTTTGCTGCCATTTTGAGTCTCCTTCTTAAAAGTCTTACGTAAAAAGTCTATACAATTCGGCCCTGTCATGTTGAGCAGAAACCGGCTCTGTTCATAAAATGGTCTGGCGCACTAGGCGGTAACAATACCGAGTACGTCGTCCTCTTTCATTATAAGATGCTCAACGCCCTCGATCTTTACCTCGGAGCCGGCATACTTGCTGAAGATAACGCGGTCTCCGGACTTAACGCCCATCGGCACTGTCTTGCCTGCGTCGTCTACCCTGCCCGGTCCTGCTGCAACAACCTCGCCCTCTGCCGGGGTCTCTTTAGCGCTGTCCGGTATAATAATTCCTCCTGCGGTCTTGCTCTCTTCTTCAAGCCTCTTGACCAGAATCCTGTCATGAAGCGGCTGGATATTCATCTGTAACTACCTCCTTTTTTAAAGTATATCCGGTATTTTCCGAAATAGTACATAGAGGGCGTCGTATTATTAGCCCTCGAATTTAGTAAATATATGGCCCGGTTCCTCAGTTGTCAAGATTTTTTTAGCACTCAGGCCAAAAGAGTGCCAAACGCTTAAGAATCAAGGAGTTTCGAGGCCCCGGATGCAATACAGCAGCTAAACGGCCCTCTTTTCGTTCAATACCGGCTGTGGCCAAGGGGGCCCGGCAGCAGTGAGCAGAGCAGACACGGAGGTTGGCCCCATGCTTACAGAAATCAGACCGATAGAGCACTTTAACGGCCTCGTTACCGAGGTTATAGAGAACCAGAGAGTTGAAACCGACGAACTTACGCGGTTCTACCTGTCGAGCCTCTTAACGGAGTTTATGGACCCGAAGAAGCTCTCCGACGCACCGCTTGCGATAACATACCTGAAGGCGATGGAGTCGGAGCGCGAACTTAGCGCACGACTCTTTAAAGAGCTTGGCGACATCTCGCTCTTCACCTCCGGCTTCTTCTCGGAATCCGTCCGGGGACGCGCCGTGGACCTCGACTACTACATGGCGATGGGCGCGAGGTCGTATAACCATCTGGCGTCGATACATAGTGCCCATAGCTCTCACTCAGAACCGACCGGAGAGGGCGAGGCGGACGGGTCTCTCGGCGGCCTCTTCAACGAACTATCGGCCCGGTTCAAGCTCTACGTAGACGTGCTTACAGAGGTCAGCGAGCGGTGCAGACTTACCTCAGCCCAAGACATACTCCACCTCTACGAACAGTGGCTCGTAACAAAGAGCGCACACACCGAGGCGCTGCTTCGCGCCCAGGGCATAGAGCCGCAGGAGCCGGGTACGGAGACAAAGATTATTCATTAGGCAGAATTTAATCATAGGACCGGCAAACACCGACGGCCGGGGGGCGAAGATTGCTATCTTCGCCCCCCGGTCTTTTTTTACCTCTTGAACTTTGCACGCAGAAGCAGTACCTTGCCCAAATGAATCCGATAACGAATCCCACAACTAAACCCACGACTACAAAGAAACCTTCACGCAACTTCCTCTTCTGCCTCGGCTTGGCTCTGCTCTTTCTGTTCGCAAACCCGCTTGTCACAAGAGCCGCCACCGAGACGCCAGAAACTGACGCAACGACCACTCCGGCTTCCGCAATTTCTCCGGT
>JADFVP010000170.1 GCA_015222595.1 Pseudomonadota bacterium | reverse complement strand
TCAGAGGCTCCTGCCGAAGGAGAAGCAGCAGAGGGTGCTGCCGAAGGAGAAGCAGCAGAGGGTGCAGGAGACGACTGGGGTGCAGCAATGGCAGAGCAGGGAGCCGGTGAGGGTGAAGCCGAATCTGGCGTAGAGACAGCGCCTGCAGTAGAGACAGCGCCCGCCGTAGAGACAGCGCCCGCCGTAGAGACTCCGGCCCCCGTACCGGTCGCGCAACCGCGCCCGGTCGCCTCGTTCGACCAGTTAAAGGCCGAGGCCACAGGCAAAGGGATATCCAACCTGGAGCTGATCCTCGATATTCCGGTGACTATCTCGGTTGAACTCGGCAGAACGGAACTCTACATCAAAGACCTTATCTCGCTGGGGCAGGGCGCTGTTATGGAACTCGACAAGATGGCCGGAGACCCTATGGAGATATTCGTCAACGGGCATCTTGTGGCAAAGGGAGAGACCGTTGTTGTTAACGACAAGTTCGGTGTCAAACTGACCGATATCGTCAGCCCGACCGAAAGGATTTCGAACCTGGTATGAGCGACTCCTACCTCTATATGTTCGCCAAAGCTATTGTGATGCTTGGTGTGGTGATAGCGGTAATGCTTGTGCTGCTCTGGGTATTGAAGCGCTACATGAACAGAACCGGCGGAGGGCTTTCCGGCAGGTATCCGGCGCCCATAAAGGTGCTCTCTACCTCCTTTCTGGGCCCGAAGAAGAGCGTAAGCATAGTGGATGTGGCCGGAGAGGTGCTGGTGCTCGGCATAACTGCAGAGAACATAAATTGCCTTGCCACTATCGACAACCCCGAAGTGCTCGACGAGATAAAGAGACACGAGACCGAGAAGCCTAAACCTATCTTCAAGTTATTTCGCTGACTGTTGTTTTAGTCAGAAACAGCCCGGTGGCAGCACGCCGGACTCATCAATTGTGTGGGTAATGAACAAGAAAGTTTTAACTCTTTTCCTTCTTTTCGCGGCGCTCATGGTATCAGGCACCGCTCTTGGTGCGGAGCCTCTTACTCTTCCTTCCGTAGACCTCTCCATAGGCGGTTCCGAAGGCCCCGAAGGGGTTACGAAGGCGATACAGATAGTACTGCTTCTTACTTTGATGACGCTCGCACCGGCCTTCATACTCATGATGACCTCCTTTACTCGCCTCATCATTGTATTCTCAATTCTGCGCCAGGCCATGGGCGTACAGCAGTCTCCGCCGAATCAGGTGCTTATCGGCCTGACCCTCTTTATGACCTTCTTCATAATGTCACCGGCTTTAATCAAGATTAACGAAACTGCCGTAAAGCCGTACATGAGCGGAGAGTTAACCCAGGCAACCGCCTTTACAAAGGCCCTCGACCCGCTAAAGGGCTTTATGATCAAGAATACGAGAAAGAAGGACATTACGCTCTTTCAGGAGCTTGCAAACTCCGACGTTACCGAAGAGGAGATTGCCAATATTGAGCAGGATAAGAACCTGGTCTCGATGCTCGCTCTTGTACCGGCCTTCATTACGAGCGAACTCAAGACCGCCTTTCAGATCGGGTTTCTTATCTACCTCCCGTTTCTGGTTATAGATATGGTGGTGGCCAGTGTGCTTATGTCGATGGGTATGATGATGCTGCCGCCCGTCATGATTTCATTACCGTTCAAGCTGATGCTCTTTGTGCTTGCCGACGGTTGGTATCTGCTCGTAGGCTCGCTTGTGCAGAGTTTTCATTGACCGGGTTAACGATAATAGAAGTAGAGGGAGAAGCTTAAGAGAGACGGTTTTAATAGGATACAGAAGTGAGTACGAAGGAAGAGCGATGACACCTGAGTTTATAACAATGATAGGCAAAGAGACCATCTGGGTAGTGCTGATGGTAGCGGCCCCCATACTCGCAAGCGGTATGATAATCGGTCTCGCTATAAGCCTCTTTCAGGCGGTCACCCAGATCCAGGAGATGACGCTTACCTTTGTTCCGAAGATAGTCGTCGTAATGGTCTCGCTGCTCTTCTTCGCGCCATGGATGATGGAGCTGCTGATAAATTACACCACGCAGATGATAACCAGCATACCGGACTTTATACGGTGAGCGCGGCAACAGTGGCAATGGCCTTTGTCTGCACAGAGCCGTACGCAGGCCAAGAGTGCCGGGAGCACAGAGGTAGCAGAGCAATGAACCCGCTAGAGTACATGCTTCAGAACACACCGACCTTTCTTTTCACGCTGATAAGGACGAGTTCGATACTGATGGTCGCACCGATCTTCGGCGCCATCAATGTGCCGGGGCGCGTAAAGATGGGTTTGGTCGTTATACTGACGCTGCTGCTCGTGCCTCTTATAGACCCCGTGCCGATGCCCGAAAACATGCTTGCGCTTACGCTCTCAATAGGCTCCGAGATCTTGGTGGGTGCGGCAATCGGGCTCGTTATAAAGTTTATCTTCACCGGAATAGAGTTTGCAGGGCAGTTCGCCTCTTTCGAGATGGGCCTTAGCATGGCGAATGTTTACGATCCGATAAGCGCTGCACAGGTAACGGTTATAGGGCGACTGATGTCGATACTTACGATCCTGATCTTTCTCAGTTTCGACGGTCACCTGATGATGATAATAGCGCTCCAGAAGAGCTTCGAGCTGGTCCCTCCGTACGGCTTTAGCTTTTCTGCCCCGTTTGCCGAGTCGCTTCTCCGGTTCTCAGGAGACATCTTCATGATAGGCGCTAAGCTTGCGGCCCCGGTAGTAGCAATCCTTACCTTGATCAACATAGGCAACGGCCTGTTGGCCAAGGTGGTGCCTCAGCTAAACGTCTTTGTAGTCGGCTTTGCGCTGATGATAGTAGTAGGCTTTCTGATGCTTACTCTCATGCTTCCATTCCTTGTAGAGGCGATGATCGGGATTCTCGAAGGGATGTGGAACAACGTATACGCGATCATAAGGGTGATGTAGGTGGCGGATAACGATCAGGACAAAACAGAACTCCCTACTTCGCAAAAGAGAGACGAGACGCGGAGTAAGGGAAATGTCGCATCCAGCAAGGAGGTTGCTACCTTTGCCGTCTTCTTTGGCGGCATAATGCTCCTGTACTTCTTCTCCGCCTGGTTTGCCGAGGGTATGCTCAAGCTCTTTCAACAGCCGGCATTTCCGTTCGACGCGGAGCTGACGGTGCAGGACACGGTTGGACTGTACAAGCGGGTATTGAAGGACTTTTTGATCCTTTCGGCCCCGGCCTTTGCTATTCCGATATTCGGCCTTCTGGCCTACCTGCTTCAGATCGGTTTCAACTTCTCCGGCGAGCCGCTCAAGCCGAGCTTTTCGAAGATTAACCCGATAGAGGGCGCCAAGAAGATCTTTTCATGGAACGCCCTTAACGAGCTTGCAAAGTCGGTACTGAAAGTCGCCGTGCTCTGCTACGTGGTCTTCGCCGCCATTAAGAAGGAGTGGGCCGCGCTGCCGCATATGATTGACATGGAGGTCGCAGCGTCGTTTGGCTTAATAGCCGCTCTTAGCTTCAAGGTAATGATAAAGACCGTCTGGGTGCTGGCGGTAATCGCGATAGTGGATTTTGCTTACCAGAAGTGGCAGCACGAGAAGAGCATGAAGATGACGAAGGAAGAGGTTAAAGAGGAGAATCGCAGCACAGAGGGTGACCCGATGGTAAAGGCGCGGATAAGGAGCGTACAGAGGGAGATGGCGCGAAAGAGGATGATGCAGGACGTGCCCGAAGCCGACGTTGTAGTTACGAACCCGACACACCTTGCTGTAGCGATTAAGTACGACACGGACAAGGCCGCAAGCCCGATTGTAGTGGCAAAGGGCGCGGGGCTCGTGGCTATGAAGATAAGAGAGATAGCAAAAGAGCACGGCGTGCCTATTGTAGAGGACAAGCCTCTTGCGCGCTCGCTCTTTAAGAGTGTTGAGGTCGGCATGGAAATTCCGGTTACACTCTACAAGGCAGTGGCAGAGATACTCGCATACGTCTACAAGCTGAAGAACAAGACGGTAGGCGGACGGTAAAGAAGTTTAAGTGTAGGTGACCGCTCGATACTGAGTAGCGGAACTTATAAACGGTGAAGAGATGGCAACGCTCGCAGAAAATCTTATAAAGCTTAAGAAGGGTTCGGAGTTTATAATTCCGGGTGCAGTTGTCGGTATTCTCGTACTGATGATACTGCCTGTTCCGTCTATCATACTCGACCTCTTTATAACCTTCAATATAACGCTCGCGATAGTGATAATGCTTATCTCTGTCTACTTGAAGAGACCGCTCGACTTCGGCTCATTCCCGACCATTCTCCTTATCGTAACGCTCTTCAGGCTCTCGCTAAACGTCGCCTCCACACGCCTTATTCTTCTTAAGGGCTCAGAGGGAGTAGGCGCTGCGGGGCAGGTCATCCGGTCGTTCGGTAACTTTGTCGTCGGCGGAAATTACGCCGTCGGCTTCATCATCTTCGCCATTCTGATCATCATCAACTTTATGGTCATAACAAAGGGTGCGGGGCGTATCGCAGAGGTTGCCGCAAGGTTTACTCTCGACGCCATGCCCGGTAAGCAGATGGCGATAGACGCCGACCTGAACGCCGGCCTTATTGCCGACGACGAGGCGAGAGAGCGCAGGAAAGATATCTCTTTAGAGGCCGACTTTTACGGAGCCATGGATGGTGCCAGTAAGTTCGTTCGCGGAGATGCCGTGGCCGGACTTCTTATTACCATTATTAACATTGTCGGCGGACTCGGAATCGGTGTTCTTCAGATGGGCATGCCGCTTGCCGACGCCGCTACCACCTACACTATTCTTACCGTCGGTGACGGTCTCGTTACCCAGATACCGGCTCTTATAATCTCAACCGCCGCAGGTCTCGTAGTCTCTAACGTTACGAGCGACAAAGACCTTAGCAACACGATAGCTACACAGTTCTCCATGAGCCCCAAGCCGCTCTATGTCGCAGCGGTAATTCTGTTTCTCTTTGGTCTTATTCCCGGCCTGCCGCACTTTGCCTTTATTGGTTTTTCAATCGTTACAGGCGGGGCGGCCTATATGGTCCAGAAGAGCCATGAGCGCAAGGCAGTAGAGGAAGAGGAGATAAAGGAGCGCGAGGCCACCGAGGCAGAAGTCGCTCCGGCCGGAGAGATAGTAGAGGAGATCATGCCGATAGATACCCTTGGGCTGGAGGTCGGCTACCGGATAATTCCGCTCGTAGACCCCGCTGAAGGCGGAGAGCTTCTCGAACGCATAAAGGCCATCAGACGCCAGTTTGCAGAGGACATGGGAATAATAGTTCCTTCTGTTCATATCAAGGACAACCTCCAGATGAAGCCTTCCGAGTACGTCTTCCTGGTCAAGGGCGTAGAGGTGGCGCGTGGCGAGTTAATGGTAGGCCACTCTCTAGCCATAAACCCCGGAGACGCGCAGGGCGGGCTAGAAGGCGTGCCGACGGCAGACCCGGCCTTTGGACTGCCCTCTATCTGGGTAGACGACTCGAATCAGGACAAGGCGCAGATAATGGGCTACACGGTCGTAAACCACTCGGCGGTAATCGCTACGCATATTACGGAGATAATAAAGAACCACTCCGAGGAGCTTCTCGGGCGCCAGGATGTTCAGAACATACTCGACAAGGTCGGCGAGACGCAGCCGAAAGTCGTAGAGGAGCTTGTGCCGGGTATTCTCCCGCTCGGCTCCGTGCAGAAGGTCATGCAGAACCTTCTGAAAGAGCGTGTCTCGGTTCGCGATATCCAGACGATACTCGAAACTCTTGCCGACTACGGAATGATGACCAAGGACACCGATCTGCTGACCGAGTACGTGAGGATGAACTTGTCGAGACAGATATCTCAGACGTACCAGACGCAGGACATGGCCATAGAGGCGCTTGCGCTCAATGCCGACATAGAGGAGGTAATTACCAAGTCGATACAGGAGACTCCGCAGGGCTCTTTCATGACGATAGACCCGGGTGTTGCTCAGCAGATAATAGTGAGCATAAAAGAGGGGCTCGAAGAGTTGATGTCGAGAGGGCACCAGCCGATCGTTTTAGCGTCTCATCAGACGCGTCGGTTTATTCGCAAGCTGCTTGAGAGGAACTTCCCGACCGTCGGGGTTCTCTCTCACGGCGAGATAGCAACTACGGTAAGGGTGGATACACTAAAGGTAGTGAGGTTATAGAATGTACATCAAGAGATATTCTGCGAGTACCGTAAAGGACGCCATGAAGTCGATAAAGGCCGAACTCGGTACAGAGGCGTTGATACTCAACACTAAGAAGATCAGCTCTAACACCGGTACGGTTTACGAGGTCGTGGCCGCAGTTGAGCGCGACCCCAAGGGCGGTCCTGAAGCAGCTTCGGCGGTCGAGCCCGTTTCGGGCAGCAACAGAAGGCGTCCTGAAGAGCTGTACGCTAACATGGCGTCGTCAACTTCCGTGACTTCAGGGGGTACGGCACAGTCCGCCCCGCCCGTTGTCTCCAGCTCTCCTGTTGCCACCGTAGCGCTTTCGGGCGCAGGCGCCGAAGCAGACAGAGGCGTTAACAGCCGTATAGAGGAAGAGCTGCACGAGATAAAGGAGTTTTGCGCCAAGGTTATGGCCGCAACCAAGACTCCGGTCTCGAAGGTGATCGGTTCAATAGAGGCGGAGATGCTCCGAAACGGAATAGACAAAAGGCTCGTAAATAACATACTGATAAAGAGTTGCAGTGAAATTGCCGATGAGAAAATGTCGGACAGACTTGAAATACAAACGGAAATGAAGCACCGTGTCGCTCGTGCGCTTAAGGTGCAAGACCCGCTTACCGACGGCTCGGTCATGGCTTTTGTCGGCCCCACCGGAGTCGGCAAGACGACTACAATAGCAAAGCTCGCGGCTATTCACGCGCTAAAGAAGAAGAAGAAAGTTGCCATGATCACTTTTGACAACTACCGCATAGCCGCAGTAGAGCAGATAAAGGTTTATGGAAAACTTATCGGCGCCCCGGTGGACCTCGCCAAGGACCCTATGGAACTCTCACGGCTGATCCGCTCTCATGCGGATAAAGACCTTATCTTGATAGACACTGCCGGGAGAGACAGCTCCAACAAGGCGCACATCGGAGAGCTTCAGATGCTCGCCGAACTGGAGCCGAGAGTAAAGTTCAACCTTGTGCTGAGCGCGCAGATGCGCGACACATCGCTTTACGACAGCGTCAGGAACTTTTCGTCGGTGGATATAGATTCGCTGACATTCACGAAGCTCGACGAGAGCGACGTCTACGGCCCGATCTTCAACACAATGGTATTGGCCGGAAAGTCTCTTGCGTACTTAACCAACGGACAGCGCGTTCCCGAAGACATTGAAGTGGCTACGAAGGAACGGCTGCTGGATATCTTTCTACCCTGCTAAGGAGAACTAAGAGTATGGATCAAGCGGCAACTTTAAGAGAAGGTTCAGGCGAAGGGCGTCGGGCGCGCCCCGGTGGCTCACGCCCCATTCAGGTGGTGGCAGTCAGCAGCGGCAAGGGCGGAGTAGGCAAGACCAACTCCGTCGTTAACCTCGCGGTCGCAATTCAGCAGCAGGGCAAGAAGGTGCTGCTGCTCGACGCGGACTTGGGGCTCGGCAACATAGATGTTCTGCTAGGGCTAACGCCAAAATGCAACTTGGGTGATCTGCTTCGCGGAGACAAGCAGCTCTCGGAAGTTCTCGTGGACGGCCCGGAGGGGATAAAGATCCTGCCCGCCTCTTCAGGCGTTCAGGAACTTACCGAACTAAGTACAGAGGACAGGCTTCAGCTCTCTCAACATCTAGATACTATGGACATTGACATAGATGTTATGATAATTGATACAGGAGCCGGTATCTCGGACAACGTTCTTTTCTTTAACGTGGCGGCGCAGGAGATAGTTGTGGTAGTCTCACCAGAGCCCACTTCGCTTACCGATGCGTATGCGCTTATGAAGGTGCTCTTCAAGAAGCACGGTGAAAGAAGATTTAACTTACTCGTAAATACCGCGAAGACTAAGAAGGAAGGTCTGGAGGTATTTAAGAAAATAAGCCTGGCAGCCGAAAGATTTTTAAACATCTCTGTTGATTATCTCGGTTGTGTGCTCTATGATGAGAATGTCCCGCGTGCCGTCGTTCAGCAAAAGGCCGTTATCGAGCTTTTTCCTCATACGAAAGCGAGCAGGTGCTTCAAAGAAATTGCAAGAGAGATTACTGCGCTACCTTTGCAGGGCAACAATGTTAAAGGCGGCGGTCTCCAGTTTTTCTGGCGCCAGATGCTGACCAAAGATATCGAAACAATCTAAACCCGGGCCCTAGTGGCCCTACTAAAGGGGCCATGGCTAAAAAGAAGACACCACCTAAGAACAATCTTAGCAAGCCGGAACGCGACAGGCTTGTCATAGAGAATGTCCACCTGGTCAAGATCATAGCCTATCAGGTTGCCGTAAACCTACCCCCGCACATAGACGTAAACGATCTTATGAGTTCGGGCACTATCGGCCTGCTCGAAGCGATAGACCGGTTCGACGAGTCGAAGGGCGTTCAGTTCAACACCTACGCGTCCATAAGAGTACGCGGTGCGATAATGGATGAGCTGAGGAGCATGGACTGGATGACGCGCTCGATGCGCGACAAGTCCAACCAGCTCGAGCGTGCCTACGATCAAGTCGAAAGAGATACCGGAAGACCGGCCGAGATAGAAGAGGTTGCCACGGTACTCGACATGAGTACCGATGAGATAAATACCATACTGAGTGAAGTCTGTTCCCTTAGCGTCCTCAGTTTCGAGGACATGGGGCTCAAGCAGTATGACGACGGCATGAATATTTTAGAATGCATCAAAGACCCCAGCGCCAAAGACCCGCTTCTGGTTGCCAAGATAAACGAACTTAAGCGAAGAGTGGCCGAAGTTATAGAGACCCTGCCGGAGAAAGAGAAGATTATAATTTCACTGTACTACTTCGACGAACTGACGCTCAAAGAGATAGGTAAAGTCCTCGATATTACCGAGTCCAGAGTATGTCAGCTTCACAGCCAGACAATGCACCGCCTGAAAGCCCGCCTCAAAAGATACGCCTCCGTTTAACTACCCAAAAAACTCTGAAGTCCAAAGCTCAAAAAAAAGATGTATAGTTGAGTAAAATGATTCAAGAGAATCGTTACGTCACCGATAATCAAGATAGAGGTGATAAATGAGCGAATTATCTATCAAAGAAATGTTGCGTTCCGGCGACTCCTTTGTTCGCCGCGATGCATGCGAAGCCGTTGCAGACAGCAGAGATCCAGAGCACTTGAACGATATAGTCCCGCTGCTCAGTGATGATGACCTCAGTGTGCGCGAAGCCGCGATAGCCGCGTTGACCAGCATCGGAGGCACCACTGTAGCCGACGCTGTAGTACCCCTTCTCAGACTCGACGATGCCACACAGAGGAATATCGCTATTGAGATTCTGGCGATTCTCGGCCTCGACATAATCGACGTTATAATGGGTCTCTTTAACGACCCCGACGACGACGTTGTCAAGTTCGCCGTAGATATTATTGCACAAATGAATATGGACGAGACCACCGTTAAGCGGATCGCGCCTCTTATTGAGCACTCGAATCCGAATGTGCGGGCCTCTGTTGCGGTCTGTCTCGGTATGAGCAACGCTCCGGGTGTTATAACTATACTCCTTAAGGCCTTAGAAGACCCCGAAGAGTGGGTCAAGTTTTCGGCTATAGAGGGACTCGGTCTTGTAGGAGATAAGGCCGCGCTCTCGCCACTCTTCAGGATCATTGAAACAGAGACAGGGCTTACGCAGGAGGCCGCCTTCGACGCTGTCGGCAAGATAGCGTCGAGTGAAGATGCGGTTGCGCTTATGCCCAAGGTCAAGGGTCTGTTAGAGGCAGAGAAGTTCTTGCCGCTTGCAGCCGTACTTGAGCTAATGGAGAAGGCGATGATGCCGGGCTCCACATTCAGGCCCGACTCTGAGATAAAGAACGTCTTCTTTACCTTCTTTTCAACTGCTATTGATGATTCAAGCCTTACTCGTAAACTTCAGGGGCTTAGGGGGCTCTCGGTTCTCAGGCTCCCCGAAGGTCTTGGCAAGGTCTTCGAATTCGCGGATTCGCTGCCTGAAATAGATGAAGAGACCATGCCTCCGGTCGTAGATACTATCGTCAGTATTGTCGGGGCCGGAAAGCTGCCGATAGTATTGGTAGACGAGGTCCACAAGCAGAACAGAAACCTGGTTCCTATTGTCAAGGCTCTTGGCGTTCTGAAGTCCGAAGAGGCCATAGGTCTGCTTGAAGGCCTTATTGAGAAAGCCGGCAAGGAAGAGGTGCGCGAGATAGCAACTGCCATCGAGGCAATAGGAACCCCTGCTACTTGCAACGCCATAGAAGCCCTCTTGAAGCACGTTGACGGCCATTCGAGAAAGTCGGCTGCACGGGCTTACGTTGCGCTCAAAGGCGAAGAGGCCGTGCCGCTCTTGCTTAAGTACCTGAAGGTAGAAAAGTACCGCGACGTTATGGAGGAGATAACCGACCAGCTGGCTATGATCCCGTCAGAGGCCGTAAAGAACGGTTTCTGCGAGATGATCGCCGAAGGAAATGATGCGCATAGAGTTATGGGCGCAAGAGGTCTCGGTATGCTCTCTCAGGAGGGTTCGCTCGATTGTCTGAAAAATGCCGCAGTGGATGAAGTGTCGGAGGTGCGCCAGGCCGCCTTCAGGTCGATTGCGATGGTCGGCAGCGAGGACTCGTTCCAGCTTGTTATAGACGGCCTGAACGACTCTGACGACGATGTCAGGCTGACCCTTATCAAAGGGCTCTCCGGCTGGCCTGTCGAGATAGTCATGCCGGCGCTGTTGCTGGCCATAAAAGACGAGAACGTATGGGTCAGGTACCATGCGGTTACACTGCTGGGCGACAACCCCCAGACCGAATCAATACCGATATTGATCGAGAGGCTCAAAGAAGACGAGCCTCCTGTACAGGCAGCTGCGGCCTTCTCTCTTGAGAGGCTTGAGGCAACAGAGGCCGTAGAGGACCTGACTAATTTGTTAGATCATTCTGACCATAATGTGACTGCAGCCGTTGAGCGTGCGCTGGAAACTTTGGTGGGTTAATGACAACTTTGATGGGGTTACAGAACAAGCCGAAGCTCTCTAAAGAGGCTTTTGACCAGCTAAGAACACTTATCTATGCAAAGTGTGGAATAAGTTTCTCTGATGCGAAAAAGTATCTTCTTGAGTCACGGCTTGCAAAGAGAATTGAAGCTCGTGGTCTGAAGACCTTTGAAGACTACATCTATTTCTTGAATTATGATGCTCAGAAAGAGAGTGAAATAGTATTTCTTATAAATACTATAGTAACTAACGAGACGAGCTTCTATCGTGACCCTGTGCAGCTTAAGGGCTTCGACCAAGGTGTTGTGCCGAAGCTTGTTGAGGAGAAGAAGAAGGCAAACAACAAGAGGATGAAGGTCTGGTCTGCAGCCTCCTCAACGGGTGAAGAGCCCTACACCCTTGCCATGATGCTTCTTGAGCTTGGGCTCGGTAACGAGGGCTGGTCTATAGAGGTTACCGGAAGCGATATCAGCGATAATGTATTGAGGTCGGCAAAGGCCGCCACCTACGAGCAGTATGCTATTCGCAACGCAACGCCTCAACAGCTTGCGAGGTTCTTTGATCAGAAAGATAAGATGTATACCGTAAAGCAGGATGTGCAGAGACTGGTGCGGTATAAGAAGATAAACCTGATGAATTCGTTCGAAACAAGGCTCATAAAGGATAACGATGTTATCTTCTGTCGCAATGTGCTGATCTACTTTGATGACGCCTCCAAGAAGAAGGCAGTGGCGAACCTATACGACAGCCTCGCCAAGGGGGGGTATCTATTTATCGGTTTTTCGGAGTCGCTTCACGACATTACAAGACTCTTTAAGCCGGTAAGATTTTGTGGAACTATGGTCTATCAAAAGATATGAGGGAAGGTAAATGGACAAGAAGGTACTGATAGTCGATGATTGTGCGACTACCCGAAAGTTGCTCTCTTATATTATAAGGGAGCGAGGGTACGAGATTTTTGGTGCAGCAAACGGCATTGAGGCCCTTGAGATGTTGGCCGTAAATGATGTCGATCTTGTTGTTACGGATCTCAATATGCCGCAGATGGACGGGCTCGAACTATCGAAGAATTTGAGGTCGGACACAACATACGACGACACGCCGATTATCATGATAACGACCGAGGCCTCTAGCGTAGATAGAAAGCTAGGTATGGATGCAGGCGTTACCACTTATCTGACCAAGCCGATCTCTCCGCAGCGGCTGGTCTACGAAATCGAGAAGGTTATACGATAGTATTGATGCGAAGCGGGCCACACCACTTCAGTGTCTTATTAATAAAGAAAGGGTGCACACATGTTAGATCAGAATATGAAGATACTTGTTGTAGACGATTTTTCAACCATGAGACGTATCATAAAGAATATCTTAAAAGAACTCGGCTATACCAATGTTGATGAGGCTGATGACGGTTCGACCGGGCTCGAAAAGCTCAAGGGCGGCAACTTCGACTTTGTCGTTACCGACTGGAACATGCCTAACATGCCGGGAATAGATCTTCTTAAGGCTATAAGAAGCGACGGTGACCTCAAGAAGCTGCCCGTTCTGATGGTTACGGCTGAGGCTGCAAAAGAGAATATTGTTGAAGCGGTCGAAGCAGGCGTAAGCAACTATATCGTCAAGCCCTTTACGGCGGCTGCGCTTAAAGAGCGGATAGACCTTATTATAGAGAAATACAAGTAGAGGCAGTGCTGGGTGGCAGCTCGTTAGTCTACTAAGGTGCAGGCTCTTTCTTTCTGGAGTCTGAAAGGAGATATACAGATCATGTCTGAGAATAATAAGTTGATGGTCACATTCGATAAGTTCAAGTCCGAGCTTGCCGGCCTGGCGCAGTATGTAGACGATGCGAGGAAGGGAATAGACGATATAGAGTCGGCCTTTCAGATGAGTTCCGAAAAGTTTCCGGAGGCATCCGGGCAGTTGAGCATGGTTAGCGGTGATCTCGAAAACGCGGCCAACAACATAATGGAACTAATAGAGAACCTTGTTGACGAGAACGACAAGAGCAAGGCGCTTGTAGACGAGCTTTCGGCGTTGGCCCAGAAGCTGCCTGAAGAGGACGCCAAAACTGCGGGCGGACTTACTGAAAAGCTCGATGCGGTAAATACCAGTATGAAGACTATCATGATGGATATGTTCGCAAACACGTCTTTCCACGATCTCTCGGGCCAGAAGCTCAAGAAGGTCATCTCAACGCTCGGTACCGTAGAGGCGAAGATACTCGAGATGGCGTGCAACGTTGGGGTTACTACTTCAGAGCTGGCCCCGAGCGATGAAAAGCCTTCTTATGCGGATGGCAAGAGCGAGATGCACGGTCAGGGCGATGTAGACAAGATACTTAATGATCTCATGCAGAAGAACCTGTCTTGATGATCTTAATTTGTAGTTCGGGAGAGAGCGATGTCATTTCCAATGGATGAGATGGATGAAATTATAAACGACTTTATTGCCGAGGCTCAGGAAGATCTGGAGAGCCTCGATCAGAAGTTCGTTCAGCTTGAGAAGACTCCGGGAGATACGGCGCTTCTGAACGATATCTTTCGAGCGGTCCATACAATTAAGGGGGCCGCAGGGTTTCTCGGTTTCGAAGATATTGTCAAGGTGGCCCACTCCGGTGAGGACATACTGAATAAACTTCGAAAAGGCGAGATGAGCATGACTCCGTTGATCATGGACGGTATCTTGTCTGCCACCGATATAATCGGCGTAATGATAAACAATCTGAAAGAGCATAATAATAAGAAAGAGAAGTTCGAGCCTGTTGTGAAGGCTCTTGAGGGTCTGCTTGCCGGAGGCGGTAAGGAGGCGGCAAAGGCGAAACCGGGCAAGAAAGCGGCTGCAAAGAAGGTCGAGGCAAAACCGGCCAAGAAGGCGGCTGCGAAGAAGGCTGAGCCCAAAACTGCGAAAAAGGCGGTAAAGGGCAAGGC
>JADFVP010000169.1 GCA_015222595.1 Pseudomonadota bacterium | reverse complement strand
GCAACCATCGTATACTCGAACCCGCCTGTCCACGCCCCGTATACGTCTCCCTGGCCGCTTCTGGCTATCGCTTCGAGCTTCAGGCTCCAGTCGCCGTGCACCTTCTGCGCTTCGAGTCCCGCCTGATCAATTTGAACGTAGCGCGGGATATAGACCGTGTCTCCTTCAGCGTCCGTTCCGGTTCTGAAGCTCGGTGTGCGGGCCGTGCCCGTAAAGTAGGAAAGTCCTATTTCGTAGTCGCCAATGGAGCGGCTCCAGCGGAGCGCAATATCTATATTGTGCTCCTTCGCGCCAGACTCGTACTCTGTCTGGTCGGTGTCTACCGGTGTTGCGCCCCTCAGGCGGCCCTTCTTGCCAACGAAGGTTCGCTCCCGAAACCACGGCAACAGGTAAATATCTATTGTGCCGAGGTCACCAATTGAAGTCGAGTCGAGCGGAACCGACAGGCTTACCATCGGCGCGCCGAGCTTCTCTTCACCGTCTAAAGAGTCTACTGCGTCTGTCTGGTTCACTATGTCTACAAGGTGCTGCGACTCTGTCACGCCCCAGAAGACCTGCCTCAGGCCGATGCCGAGTTCGTACTTCTCTCGGACCGAGTACCAGAAGAGTTCGCGTATGTCGAAGTGGGTGCGCTCCGTGTCGGCGCTGTCTACACGCAGGTACGGGGCAAAGGTGAGGGAGCGGTCGCCTCCGTTCCACTCGCGGTAGTACTCCGGTCTTATACTTATCGAGGCTGCGTGCTCTTTCTGTCCGGGGTGACTGGGGCCGTGCGCGAAGAGGTCGGCCTCTGCAGCCACGTACCCGGAGAACTCTCCGGCCCCGTCTGCCGTGCTTGAGAGAAAGGGGGTAGAGAGAAAGAGCAGGCAGAGGGCTGCGCTTAGCAATATAAAAGGGTTTTTGGTCATCTGTATAACGCTAGTCATTGCGAGTTCGTTAGCGCGCCCTCTTGAGCGCGTTCTTCGTGAAGTCCTTGGCTCTAAGCCCTGTTCTAAACCGGTACTCTTTCCACTCAAGGCGCGTGGACTTGCCGTTGGTGTGGTTCGTAACGTTCATCTCTGCCGGTTGCCAGAACCGGTCGAGGTACTTTACATACCCGTCCATCACGAGCGTCTTCAGATGCGCGTTCTTTCTGTCGTAGTACTCCACCTTCAGCGTTCTGTACTCTTTTTTGTCCTGCCAGACTACCTGGCGCGAGTAGCCGGATTTCGGGTGCACGGGGTCGAGTTCCGTTACGAAGCAGTCTTGTCCGTTGTACTCTTCGTCGCGCAGCCACTTATGCGTGTACTTCTCCACCTCCTGGCTGGAGAGGTCTTCGTACGAGAACTCGCTGCCCATGAAGGAGCCGGACTTGCTCGACGAGCTTATCCGCTTTACGCGCTTTAGCGCGGGCAGGTAGAGCCACTGGTCGTCGTCTCCCTCTTTGTGCGAGTATGTCAGAAAGGCCGTGCCCTTTACGTCCCTCGGATTGTCGAAGATCGAGATCGACTTGTCTCCGTCTCCATCGACCTCAAGGGTCTTTATTCTCAGGTTTCTTTTGGACTCTTTATTGTGGCGGTTCTTGAGCGTCATCACCATCTCTGCGCTCATGTCGCCAAAGCCGTTGGTTCTCTTCTCGGCCTCTTTAGCAATAGCGAGCCCTTTCTCCTCTGGAGTTAAGTCAGGAGTCTCGGCCTCTGCGGCGCTGCTTAGAATAAATGTCGTGCCCAGTAAAAGGAGCAGGGCGAGTAGTATCTTCTTCATATGATCATCTCCGTTCTAGATAAGTCCAATACAGGTAAGTCCGAGACTTTATTAGTATCCAATTGGCGCGCTCAGTCCTTTTTACCGTAATGGTTGCCCTTCTCGAACCACATGAGCATTGGCGGTAAGAAGAAGAGGTCGGCAAAGAGCGCAAAGGTGACGGCAAAGGCCGTAAGGAGGCCCATAGAGAGGTTTATCCTGAAGCCTGAGAGCGTGAGAACCAGAAACCCTGCTGTAAGCACCACAGAGGTCGTGATTATCGCCTTGCCGACCGTCTTGAAAGTATACCGCACCGCGTCCTCGGTGCCCATGCCGAGTTCTCTTCTCGCCCTCAGGTACTTGCTCAGAAAGTGCACGGTGTCGTCTACGACTATACCGAGGCTGATGACGGACACGATAGAGACAGCGAGGCCGACCCTGCCGAAGGTATACCCCCAGAGGCCAAACGCCATAAAGGCCGGAAAGAGGTTCGGTATGAGGCTTATAAGACCTACCTTAACGGAACGGAGCGCGAGTATCAGTATGCCTGAGATCAGTACTAGCGCAAGCGCAGAGCCTGTTAGCATGCCGTTAATATTGCGCTCCGAGATGTGGGCGAACATCAGCGAGATACCGGTCGGGTACGAGTAGATATCAGGCGTATTCTCTTTCATCCAATCGGCGAGATCGGCCTCCATCTGCCGCATCTCCACGGCGCTCATATCTTTTATCGAGATGGACATGCGAGAGGCAGACTTGTCTATGTTGAGCGTGCTGTTGAGATCGAGCCCGAAGGGCAGCGACATTTCGTACAGCAGCAGGTACTGCGCAATGAGGTCGCGTCTGTCTGGAATACGGTAGTAGGCTTCGTCGTCGCCGTGCATCGTTTTGTTGAGCTTCTTTATTATGTCGGTTATGGAGTTCACATGCACCACGCCTTTGGCCCCGCGCATATGGCTGGCGAGACTCTCAAGCTTGTTTAGGTACGCGGGCTCGTTAATGCCGTTCTCGGAGCCTGCCGGCAGTGAAATCTCAATGATGTCCATGCCCATGAACTTCTGCTCGACGTAGTCCGTCTCTGTGCGGATTGCGTACCTCTCGTCGAAGTACTCGCGGAACTTGTCGTCGAGTTCGAGCTTCAGTGTGCCGAGGCCCATTATGATTATGATTGCGCTCATGGCGATAAAGAGCGGTTTTTTATTCGAGACCACGAATTCGCCGAGCCGCTCGGTCGCCGTACGGTTCGCCATTGTTGTGGCGCACTTTGAGACTCGAATCGGCAGTATCGCCATCACCGCCGGCAGCAGAAGAACCGAGAAGAGAAAGGCTGCGCCAACCCCTGTGGCCGCGATGTTGCCGAGGTCTCTAAAGGGAGGTGCGTCGGAGAAGTTCATGGAGAGAAAGCCGATGGCCGTGGTAACGCTTGTCAAGAAGACCGGCATGAGGTTTATCCGCATCGACTCCACTATAGCCTCGTGCTTTGTCGCCCCGCGTCGCATCTCCTGGAGCATGGTCGTTAGTATATGTACCGAGTCGGCAACAGCGATAGTAAGGATTATGATAGGGGCCATTCCGGTAGGCGCGGTTATGCTCATGCCGTACCAGCCGGCAAGGCCCATGGCGGCTATTGTAGCGAAGACGATTACGAGCACCGTTGCAAAGGTGCCGGCAAGAGACCGGATAAAGAGGTAGATGCCTATTACCAGTACTGCAAACATTGCCGGGATGAGGGTGGACATATCTTGCTGGCTGACTTCGGCAAACGCCATGTCGAATGGAATGGCGCCGGTCAGGTACAGGTTCAGCTCCGGGTGGTCGCTCTTGAACTGCTCTACCATCTTGTCGGCGTAGGCGTCTACCTCCATAATAACGTCTTTGTCTTCCGGCTTAAGTATGGTCGCTACCACTGCGGTCATGGTGCCGTCCGGGGAGATCATTCGATTGACCAGCATCGGTTCGCCAAGCGCAATGCTTCGTACTTTTGCAAGCTCGTCAGCGCTCATGTTCTCCGGGTCGCTGACAAGGTCGCCGACAACGAGGTCGTCCTCGGCAACTATCGTATGCTGGTAGTTGGTAATAGAGTCCACCCTTGAAGAGTACGGTATCTGCCACGACGCTTCGGTTAACTCTTGAATGGCGCCGAGCGTAGAGGCGGTAAAGACGTCGCCCTCTTTAGGCTCTACCATCATAATGACGTTCGACTCTTTGTTGTAGGTGTTCTCGAACTCTTCTAGAGCCAGGAGCTGCGGGTTGTCGGACGAGAAGAAGACCCGGTCGTCGTTGTTGAACCCCAGCTTGCCCATGCCTGCTCCGGCAACTACCACAACCGCAACGGTAAAGAGCAGTATCAACCACCTTAGGCGTATAACAGCCTCTGCGTATCTCATCTAAATATCCTAACTCGCCTTTCAGGCCTTTTTTTGTTTCCGGGCAATGCCCTTTATCAACAGGCGCGTGACCTTCTCGGCCATCGCCTCCATTTCGTCCTGCGTGTGGCAGAAGTTTTTGAACATAAGAAAAAGAGGTGCAGCGTGAAAGACCAGCGTTGCGACGCGGATAGCGACGGCGGTCTCCTCGATGTTCTCAATCTCGAACTCTCCGGTTGCCACGCCCTCTTGAAGTATCTTTACGACTACCCCGACGGCCCCATTTCTGTGCTCTTCGATCAGCTCCTGTCCGTCCGCGCAGATATGTTCTACAAGCTCCATGATCCTTGGGGTGTCTTCGAACTCGGTAAAGTTGTACCGGATGGAGGTGAGCACGACCTCGCCGAGCTTCTCTTCCTGAGTGATGTCCGTTCTTGCAGCTACCTCGTTAAGGAGCTGGAGCTCCTTTTTAAAGCACCTGCGGGCAATGCCGGTGCCGATCGCCGACTTGTCGCGGAAGTACCTGTAGAGGTTTGCAGCCGACATGGAGCAGTCGCTCGCTATCTCGGCCATCGTGGTCTTCGAGTAGCCGTAGTGGCCAAAGCGTCTGCTGGCTGCGTCGAGTATCTCTTCTGTGATCTGCTCTTTTTTATTTTTCATGTTTGAATAGTAGTGTATGAATAGTGAATAGTCAAGTAAATATTCAGCATTCACACAATAAAAGATTCTCTTATCAATAAAAACATCGGTTAGGGGGGGCTTCGGGGTGCGGATACAGAGAGGGCAGGGCCTTCTTGCTCTGTTTACACCCAGTGAAAAAAGGCCCTGCGCCTCGCTTCTTCTTTGCGGGGTACAGGGCCTTTATCTGATGTATCGGGCTTAAAGTCTATTGCCCGTTATTTAGCTACTTCTTCTTTTTCTTAGGGGCCGCCTTCTTCTTAGCTGCCGGCTTCTTCTTGGCTGCGGCCTTCTTCTTAGGAGCGGCCTTTTTCTTAGGAGCCGCCTTCTTCTTGGCTACGGCCTTCTTCTTAGGAGCCGCCTTCTTCTTTGCTACGGCCTTCTTCTTAGGAGCCGCCTTCTTCTTTGC
>JADFVP010000168.1 GCA_015222595.1 Pseudomonadota bacterium | reverse complement strand
CGCCTGTAGAAGAGGCTGCAACTGAGGAAGCACCTGCTGAAGAGGCTGCAACCGAAGAAGCACCTGCTGAAGAGGCAGCAACTGAAGAATCCACTGAAGAGACACCAGAGCCCGCAGAGTAGTAAGGCTCTTTTTTTTAAGGTTGTCATTTTAGACGTTTTACCGGGCCCTTGAACTTTTGGAAGTTCAAGGGCCCGGATAAGATATATTTGCGGACCGACTCTATGTCTATAGTCAAGAATCTGCTTGCGGCCTTCGGGCTTGTCATCGTCGTAATCCTTCTTATCTCGCTCATGCTCTCCTCCGGGGGGCACGGTAGAGGCGACAAGGTTGCGGTCGTTAAGTTACAAGGCGTAATACTCGACTCATCAGAGATTGTCGAAAACCTTGACAAGTACGCCAAGCGCAAGGACGTTAAGGCGGTTGTGCTGAGAGTTGACTCACCCGGAGGCGCCGTAGGCCCCTCGCAGGAGATCTACTCTGCGGTGCAAAGGCTAAGAAAGAGCAAGACCGTTGTGGCCTCTCTTGGCTCGGTTGCCGCCTCGGGCGGTTACTACGCAGCAGCCGCTACTGAGCAGATAGTCGCAAACCCCGGCACCATTACCGGCTCTATCGGCGTAATCATAGAGTTCATCAACGCGAGCGAGCTTCTCGACAAGGTAGGCATCAAGGGCAGGGTGATAAAGAGCGGGAAGTTCAAGGACACCGGCTCGCCGCTGCGCGATCTCGATGCGGAAGAGACCGCACTTATCCAGTCCGTAGTAGACGACGTTAACAGCCAGTTCATAAATGCCGTGGCTGTTGGAAGAAATAAACCCGTTGAAGAGATAACCGCTATTGCCGACGGCAGAATAATGACCGGCTCCAAGGCGCTCTCTATCGGGCTTATAGATAAGCTCGGCGACCTGAACGACGCAATAGAACTCGGAGCGAGTCTCGCAGGTATCAAAGGCATCCCGGAAGTTATCTATCCGCCGGAAAAGGGCGCGGCTTTTGCCTCCCTCTTTGGCTCGGTGCTTTCCGATAACCTGAGGGGCTACATGTCGGGAATGCGTATCATGTACTTAATTCCAACTGGAGTACGTTAAGAAGGAGGCTTAGAGTAATGACCAAGAGCGAACTGATCGAGGCCGTGGCAATGCAAGTCAACACATTCTCCAGAAAGGATGTGGAGATGATAATAGATACACTCTTCCAGTCCATGACGGATAGTCTATCTAACGGCGAAAAGGTTGAGATACGCGGTTTTGGCAGCTTTAAGATAAAAGAACGCAGTGGCCGACAGGGGCGCAACCCCAAGAGCGGCGAGAATATCTATATAGAGTCCAAGAAGGTTCCTTTCTTCAAAGCCGGAAAAGAGATTAAGGAAAGGATCAACAAGTAAGAGATGAAGCAGCTATGGGCTCCCTGGCGCATGGAGTATATAACCGACAAGCCCGACACCTCTGCCGACTCACCAGATGCTGCATCTAGCACTTCTTCCGACGTAACTTCCGACACCTCCAGTACCATCGATTGTCCATTCTGCGCCGCTCCCGTCTCAACAGAGCACGAAAAATCCCTGCTCCTCTACAAGGGAGCCCAAACTTCGGTAATCATGAACAGGTATCCGTACAGCAACGGCCATTTAATGGTCTCGCCGCTCGTGCATACCGCAGACTTTACCTCTCTCGACGCCGAGATTTCCGCTGAACTCTTCAACATGACAAAGGCCTCTGTCCGTATCCTGACCGAAGCGATGGCCCCCGAAGGCTTCAACGTCGGGCTCAACCTCGGAGAAGCCGCAGGAGCCGGCATTGCCGAACACCTCCATATGCACATAGTGCCCAGATGGTCCGGCGACACGAACTTCATGCCCGTCCTTTCGGATATAAAGGTAATGCCGGAGCACCTGGGGGCCACCTACGCCAGGCTCAAGCCGTACTTCGACGACCTCTAAACACAAGACAGGAGAGACGACTAATCCGCCCGTCGATTCTCAATAGACAGGGGCCGAAACAGCCATCTTTTTCACTCACGCGCCATTTAGATTAATAGCCAAAAACTCTCTTCTTTACTTGACAAAATCACTCTGCTGTACTACATTGTACGTCCATCTAAAAAAACTCAAAATCTCGTGACTGACGGAACTATGGTGGAGTACCACCGGGAAGCGGGATGCACAAATGAGATAGGCCGACCGTCTGGGCAACAGTTAAGGGCAAGAAGCGCCTTGGTTAACACTGTATGCACTGGCGGTTTTTTTGTTCAAAGCAGTATCTTTTTAAAAAGTACCTGGATACCTCTTTAAATGCGGCTCAACTTGGCCGCTCGAATAACGGCATAAACACGAAAAATAACAATATAAAACGACTTACCGGAGGCGTACATGTCTAAGATAATCTACACTAAGGTTGACGAAGCACCGGCACTGGCTACCTACTCCTTTTTACCCATTGTAAAGGCCTTTACGGCCGGCGGCGGATTCGATGTTGAGACAAGGGATATTTCCCTTGCAGGCAGAATTATCGCAAACTTCCCTGACAACCTGACCGATGAGCAGAAGCAGAGCGACGACCTCGCAGAACTCGGCACGCTCGCCAAGACACCGGAGGCGAACATAATAAAGCTCCCGAACATCTCTGCCTCCATACCGCAGCTTATTGCCGCGATCAAAGAACTTCAGGGTAAAGGCTACAACCTGCCCGACTATCCTGATACCCCGCAAAATGAAGCCGAGAGCGACATCAGAAACCGCTACGCCAAGGTACTCGGAAGCGCCGTGAACCCCGTGCTTAGAGAAGGCAACTCCGACAGAAGAGCAGCAGTGGCCGTTAAGCAGTACGCAAAGAAGAACCCGCACTCAATGGGCGCGTGGAGCGCTGACTCTAAGAGTCATGTCTCAACCATGAGTACCGGAGACTTCGCATCTAACGAAAAGTCCACTACCATAGCAGAGGCGACCACCGCCAAGATAGAGTTCGTCGCAGCTGACGGCACGGTAACCACCTTAAAAGAGAGCCTGCCGCTTCTCGCAGGCGAGGTGCTCGACGCAACCAACATGAGCAAGGCCGCGCTTACCGGTTTCCTCGAAGAGCAGATGAACGACGCAAAAGAGAAGGGTGTGCTCTTCTCGCTCCACATGAAGGCCACGATGATGAAGGTCTCCGACCCGAAGATCTTCGGCCACGCGGTAAAGGTCTTCTACAAGGACGCGATAGCAAAGCACGCAGAGACGATAAAAGAGCTTAATGTTGACTTCAACAACGGCCTCGGCGACCTCTACTCCAAGATAGAGTCTCTTCCGGCTGAGAAGAAGGCAGAGATCGAGGCCGACATAGAGGCCGTCTACGCAACCCGTCCGGATCTTGCAATGGTAAACTCCGACAAGGGAATTACGAACCTCCATGTGCCGAGCGACGTTATCATAGACGCATCAATGCCGGCGGCAATTCGTACCTCCGGGCAGATGTGGAACAAGGCCGGAGAGCTTCAGGACACCAAGTTCACTATTCCCGATCACTCCTACGCAAGCCTCTATTCTGCTGCGGTTGATAACTGCATAGCGAACGGCGCATACGACCCGACCACGATGGGCACGGTTCCGAACGTCGGTCTTATGGCGCAAAAAGCTGAAGAGTACGGCTCACACGACAAGACCTTCGAGATGACCGGAGCGGGTACTGTTCGCGTAGTAGACGCAGAGGGCAACACCATCCACGAGCACGCCGTAGAAGAGGGCGACATCTGGCGCGCCTGTCAGGTAAAGGACGCACCGATTCAGGACTGGGTGAAGCTCGCTGTAACAAGAGCGCGCGCCACGAACGTACCGGCCATCTTCTGGCTGAGCAAAGACCGCGCACACGACGCAGAGCTTATCAAGAAGGTAGAGCTCTACCTGAAGGATCACGACACCAGCGGACTTGAGATCGAGATAATGGCTGTGCCGGACGCCGCGAAGCACGCGCTTCAGAGAATGCGCGAGGGCAAAGACACCATCTCCGTAACCGGTAACGTTCTTAGGGACTACAACACCGACCTCTTCCCGATACTCGAACTAGGCACTAGCGCAAAGATGCTCTCCATTGTGCCTCTTATGAACGGCGGCGGCCTCTTCGAGACCGGAGCAGGCGGATCTGCTCCGAAGCACGTACAGCAGTTCGAGGCTGAGGGACACCTCAGGTGGGACTCCTTAGGCGAATTCCTCGCACTTGCCGAATCCCTTGAGCACCTCGGCAACACAACCGGCAACGACAAGGCTAAGCTCTTCAGTAAAACTCTTGGCGAGGCCAACTGCAAGTTCCTCGACTCCAACAAGTCGCCTTCTCGCAAGGTCAACGAACTTGATAACCGTGGCAGCCACTTCTACCTTGCGCTCTACTGGGCAGAGGCACTGGCCGCTCAGGACGAAGACGCCGAGCTGAAGGCCCGCTTCGGTGTGCTCGCAACCGAGCTAGGAGCGAACGAAGCGAAGATAGTCGAAGAGCTTAACGCCGCACAGGGTAGCGCAGTCGACATCGGCGGCTACTTCAAGCCCGACTTCGACAAAGCAACAGCAGCTATGCGCCCGAGCGCTACCTTCAATGCCGCGCTCGATACCGTAGTGCAGGGCTAGGACTTAGGCCCTTGTCAGCAGATGTGCACTTGGCCCGGAGTTACTTGTTCGGGCGAAGCGCAACTAAATAGATCTTACGGATTAGACAAACACACGACTTAATGG
>JADFVP010000033.1 GCA_015222595.1 Pseudomonadota bacterium | reverse complement strand
CCATTAGAGAGTGGAAAGAGCTTCCTGCGGAAATTTCACAGGAGGCCGTGGAAACAGACCTTACCTTTGTTGGGCTTATAGGCATGATGGACCCGCCGAGGGAAGAGGCGAAAGAGGCAATAGAGCTTTGCAAGAGCGCGGGCATAATCCCCGTGATGATAACCGGAGACCACCCCGTAACCGCTATGGCTATAGCGAAAAGGCTCGGCATTATCGATGACGACCACAAGGCGATAATCACGGGAAGGGAGCTTGAGAGGCTGCCTATTGAGGAGTTAGAAGAGAGGGTGGAGCACCTGAGGGTTTATGCCAGAGTCGCCCCGGAGCAGAAGCTTAAGATAGTAAAAGCTCTCCAGGACAAGGGACACTTCGTAGCTATGACCGGAGACGGGGTGAATGACGCGCCGGCGCTAAAGAGGGCCGATATAGGTGTTGCAATGGGTATTACCGGAACCGATGTCTCGAAAGAGGCGGGACACATGATACTCCTCGACGATAACTTTGCGACTATCGTAAAATCGATAAAAGAAGGAAGAAGGATTTTTGATAATATCCGAAAATTCATCAAATACACTATGACCAGTAACTCGGGAGAGATCTGGGTTATCTTTCTTGCGCCATTTCTTGGACTTCCGATCCCGCTCCTGCCCATTCATATCCTGTGGATTAACCTTGTAACAGACGGTCTTCCGGGACTCGCTCTTTCAGCGGAGCCGGCCGAACATGGTATAATGAAGAGACCCCCGAGGCATCCGAAGGAGGGTATCTTTGCCAATGGGCTAGGCACTCACATCATATGGGTTGGGCTGCTCATGGCCTTTGCTACCATCTTTACCCAGGCATGGTCTATCAAGACCGGCCATGTACACTGGCAGACCATGACATTTACCGTGCTGTGTCTGAGTCAAATGGGGCATGTCCTTGCCATAAGGTCTGAGAGCCGGTCGCTCTTTACTCAGGGCCTATTCTCGAACAAGCCACTTACCGGCGCCTTTATTCTCACATTTGCCTTGCAGATGGCTACGATATACGTTCCTTTTCTCCAGCCTGTTTTCAGAACCGAGGCCCTTACGCTTAATGAACTCATCTTCACTCTGGCCATGTCGTCGGTTGTTATAATCGCAGTTGAGATAGAAAAAATATTTAAGAGGAGAATTGCAAACAAGGGGCTGGCAAGATGAGAGGGTATGAACAGGTCTTCTGTTTTATGCGGGGTTTTTCTTTTTTGTCTTTATAAAAACATTTCAAAGGACAGTCTGCCGGGGGGCTAGGTGTCGGAGGGCAACCCCCGTCACTTAACAGCGGTAAAGAGGTAGCTTAAAGGGTAGAGCGAGCCGTCTTCGGTAATGTCGTGCTTGTAGAAGCGGCGGTCTATCGCCATTGCGGCTATGTAGAAGAGAAACCCCAGAGGTTTCGGTTTTATGCGCTGAGCAAAAAAGCTGACCCCGGCGGTCACCCTGCCGTAGCCGAGAGACTTAACCGTTGTAGACGAGAAGTTCGCGTCCTCGAAGATGCGCTTGAGACCGGAGCCGGTAAAGCGGAAGTAGTCGTCGGGCGCGCCGTGGTACTGGTACAGAAAAGGCACAACGCCTATGAGCTTTCCTCCGGGTTTCAACACCCGGCAGCACTCTCTCACGGTCTTCGGGTAGTCGTAGATGTGCTCGAGCACGTTCAGAAGGAGCAGGAAGTCCTGCGAGTTATCTTCAACCGGTATGCCCTTCTCTATATCGACCTTCAGCACCTCTTCTGACTTCGGTTCAAGGTCGGCAAAGGTGACATCTGCGCCCTCGGCAAAAGAGATGAACTTATAGTACGGCTCTGTGGGGTTGCCGCCAAGATCTATGCCCTTGCCAGAAAGCTCTACGCCCCGCATGGCAAGGTTCTGTACGGTTCTTGCCAGAGTTCGCCTTCTTAGCGTCTCCCTGAACAGCACATACTTAAAGCCCTTGCCGGTATATTCGTTGGTTCCGCTCTTCACCGTTGCTCACCCGCCTTATCTCTTTTTACAGCCGCCTTCAGTTGCCGTAAACCGTATTGCCGGCACCCCGGTAATTGACACCGCTTCAATCTCTGCTACTCTTTATATATATATCCGATACCGCTCTGTAAAGGGGTCTAAAAATGGTTACTCTCTTCGCCCGTTCCGTCTTAGTGCTGATCGTACTCTCAGCTCTTATAGCTCTGGCCGCGCCTCTTGGCGCCAAAGAAGAAGCAACTGTAGTAACGCTGACCCAGACGCCGTGCACGATAATCGAGGCTGAAGTAACTCCTAGAAGGTACGTCTCGAACTCCATAGACGACTGCGTTCAGGTAAACTCAGAGACAGCCTCGGAGCGCGAACAGAAGGTCTTAAGGCTCTCTCCGGGCCCCACCGTTTTTAGCGTGACCAACAAAGACGTGCCGTACCCGCTAGGGTTCTGGCTTCGCGGCAAGGGGCTCGGTCGGCTGACGTTGCCATCCGTGTCCGGCGGAGGCCTCGCAACGGGCCATACCAAGGAGTACGCGGTAGACCTTGTGCCGGGCAAGTACCTCTACAGCTGCCCGCTGAACCCCACGCCCGACTACCTGCTGGTGGTCGAGTGACGATTGCGGAAGTGCGGGAAGTACGGTCTGGCGTCTAAAGCCTGCCTTCTAAAGAATGGTAAAGCATCGGTAAAGCACCGGGCAAAAATAGAGGGGTATGCGCACTGTGCACACCCCCTGAAATTAAGCCCCCCCTCTTGCAGCCCCTATATACGAACCTGCGTGTACTCAAGGCACTTTGTAAAGGATGGGTGCGTCTCTTCCTTGATCTTCATGTCGAAACTGATCCCTGCCGTAAAGACGCCTCCGTCGCGCTCTACCCACCTTACCGTGCAGAGCAGTTCCTCGGACTCTATGATGCATTCGGGCACATTGACCTTCAGCTTCAACACGACCATGTCGGCGTTCTTCAGGTGGTGCGAGGTATTGAAGCAGGCGCCGTAGCTGGAGATGTTCAGGAGCACCGCATCTATAGACTCTCCCGTGGCATCAAGCGCCACTTCCGTTGTGGCGCTAAGGCGTCTTCTCTCTTGACCACGTTGCTCTTCCACAGGCACACCTCTTTTTTTATTATAAAAAGTACCGGTCAGAAAAACCGCCGGGGGTAGAAAACAGACGGGGTGAAGTTCCGCCCCGGGGCCCTACGCGCCAGCCTCTGCGTCTGCCTTGTGTATCTTTGCCAGAATCGCGCCTATCTGCACCAGCACCTCTTTAGCGGTCGCCTTGTCCTTGAGTATGGTTCCTCTCTTGGCGTTGACCTTTACGCGCGTGGTGGCCGGGGTTATCTCCTCCACCTCGATATAGATAGTCAGTTTACGCGTAAGCGCAACTATCTCGACCCCGTCCTCTATCTCGGTCGTCGAATCTTCCGGTATTTCCATCTTGGCAAGCGCGCTGTGTATAGAGGTCGTGACCCTGCCTATGGGGTAGCTGAAGGTCTGGTACGCGACATTGGTCATAGAGTAGGCTATGCCGCCGCCGGCGCCGGAAACCATGGCCGGTAAGACGGATACGAACGTGATAGGAAGAGCGCCGCAGCCGGAAAACAGCATGCCTAGCGAGAGTACGGCGGCAAAAGCTACTCCCCTTAGTCTCTTGGTGATCATAATCGCGTTTCCTCCATGCGACAGGTATAAAAGCTTTATATCGGTCGGCTCTCGACCGTATGCCTTTCTCGACCCAATAATGGAGGCAAGTATACCACAACACGAATCTAATACACAAAAAAAACCGGCCCCGTTT
>JADFVP010000167.1 GCA_015222595.1 Pseudomonadota bacterium | reverse complement strand
CTTCTCGACCCCGGCATCAACTGCTGCGTCTATAACGTTCTGCGCACCGAGGACATTTGTCTTTATGAATTCGTAAGGGTTGTACTCAGCAGCTGGCACCTGCTTCAAGGCAGCGGCGTGTATAACGTAATCGACGCCGTTAAAGGCCCTGTTGAGCCGTTCTCGGTCCCTTACGTCTCCTATAAAGAAACGCAGAGAGTCGTCTTTGAACTGTAACGCCATCTCGTGCTGCTTCAACTCGTCTCGGCTCAAGATGATGATCTTCTTAGGTCTGTGCTCGGCCAGCAACTTCTTGACCAGCCTCTTGCCTAGCGACCCCGTTCCACCTGTAATCAGTACACTCTTGCCAGTAAGCCCCATAGAACTCTCCTGCATACAGTTATAAACAGCCAAATTGCCCGACTAATCTAGTAACAATCCGGAAAATGACTCTGAGTAGTGGACTGAAACGACTCAAAACAGAGTACCACATTAGAAAACAGAACCTGATATATTTATTGCAACAAATATGCCAGTGGCCATTTCAAGCTAAGTGCTTAATATATTTAGTTTTAATTAATATTGATCTGTAGGTGGAAATGCTTTTGGAACGGAATAGTCAACTTATTGACTGACAGGTAAGGGTTTTTTTGACTACCCTATTTTGAATACTTAAAGCAGCTCTCACTTACCGGCAGATATGACGTGATTGACCCTGAACTCTTCGGTATCGAGAATAGACTGCATGGCGGTCATGTTCTCGGTATTAAAGAGTATCGGCCCCTTGAGGTTCAGGCTAACCTCGCGTTTGTCGTCCGTACCGGAAACACAGACCATGACCAGAACAACGAGGTTTGTCTTATCTCCGAGCCCAAGGGACTTAAGGTCGTTCTTTCTAAGCGGTATGTTGTACTCCTTCAAGTACTGAGTCGGATCGGTCAAGAGAAATGCGGTGTCCGGGTTCTCAACAGACTGGAGCCACTTAAAGACGCCATCTTCATCGTGGTCTATCAGAATAAACCTCTTCAACCCCTCGAAGCCGGGCATAGAGTGGACAAAGCCGACAACCCTGTCCTCGTTGACCGTGACAGACCCGAAGCGCGAAGTCTCGATAATCATTTCCGAAGTTGTCTGCTGAGTCATATTCATTTATTCTTCTTTATTAGGTCGCCTAGCGTGGCGGTTAAATCGGCCCCTGAGACTCCGGCCGCTTTTATGTTCTCGTCCTGTATCTTGAGGTATATCTCTTCACGATGTACAGATAAGCTTTGCGGAGCTTCGATACCGAGCTTTATCTGGTTCTCCCGGACATCTATTACGACGATCTTTATATCATCGCCTATCCTGATCCCTTCTCCGGACTTCCTTGTCAAGACTAACATATTGCCCTCCATGGCAGTAAAAGAGTAACTATTTTATAGTACTGTACGAGGATTCAAGAGGCTCACCGGAACGTAACGGCAGCGTTCTAGATGTAGTTGAATATATTGACGTTAAAGACCTTGCCGGCTGAACTTAGCGCCGCTTCGAGCGCAACCTGGCCTATCTGCAACTCTGAGATCACTTTTGCTATATCGGCGTCTTCGAGCCCTGAGATAGAGACTCTGGTTCTGTGGGCCAGCTTTTCGAGGTTGTTGTTTATTTCCTGAATTCTTCCGACCCTGCCGCCTATATCGGACACAGAGTTCGATACCTGTGAAAACGATAGGTCAAGCGTGCCTACGGCGGCCTGTATGTTGGTAGTGTCGTCGGCGTTTAGCGCCGTTATCAGAGCCTCAACACCGGTAAAAATATCGGTTCCTCCGCCAACTCCGGCGAATACCTCGCCTCCGTTCAGGCCGATACTTACCGTGCTGTTCGGAGAGACCTGCACACTGTACTTGTTGGTATCGCCTCCGTAGGTTCCCACAGAGTCGAAGGTGATAGTATCGGTCTTGTAGCCCGAGAAGATATAGTCGTCGTTAAGCTTTGTGTTGGCAATATCTAGAAGCTGGTTGTAGAGGTTCTGAACCTCAATGGCGGCATTGCTTCTTGCCCCGGCATCTACCGTGCCGCTGGCCATTGTCACAGTAATCTCCTGCAACCGGGATATAACGTTCTTGGCGCTCGACAACGCGTCCTCGGCCATGCCAAGGTACGAGAAAGAACTTTCGGCATTTCTCTTGTACTGCTCCAAAGAGGTCAGCATGCTCTTGGAACTCAGTATGCTGTCGGCCTTTACAGGATCGTCTGACGGATCATTTATCTCTTTACCGGTAGCGAGCTTCCGGGAGGTCTTGAGAAGGTCTTCTTGACGCCTAAGAATATCGTTTATAAAAGTGTCGTAAAGTATTGTTTTAGTTACCCTCATAGCGCACCGCCTTATCATCCATGATAAAACTACCTTATATTCAGTATCTCATCGAACATCGAGTCAACGGTCTTTAAAACTCGTGCCGCCGCCTCGTACGACCTCTGGAGCCTCAACAGATTTATCGCCTCTTCCTCTACCGATACGCCTGTCACAGACTCCTTTGCTGTCAGCATCTGCTCTGCTATCAGCTCGTAGGCATCGGCATTATAGACGGCCTCGTTAACGGCTATTGCGACATCTGTTATTATAGACGTATAGTACTCTCTAAAGGTAGAGGAGCTTATGGTATCGGTATCTTTGAGCGCGGCAATAGCCAGAGCGTTTATATTGTCGCCGGGTATGCCGGCCAATGTTGACGAAGCGGCTATCTTGTCGGTATCCGTTATAGCAACACCCATATTGTATGAGGCGTTGGTCTTTACGCTCAAAGAGTAGACGTCTCCTGCGGCCGGAGCCCCGGTATTGTTGCTAATCGTAACAGAGAGCCCGTCGAAGGTTATAGCGGCCCCGGAAGTATATGTGCCGGACGTTGCAACCGCATTCGTACTGCTATTGACCACCGAGTAGGCGGTAGGGCTCGAAAAACGGATCTCATAGTCGTTCAGTGTAAGACTAGAAATCGTCGCAACTGACGAAGCTGTAATTATTGCGCCACCCGTATTGGTCGTATTCGCATGCGTATAGACGTTAGGGGAGTCAAAAAAGTTGTTGGTCGTAGTACCATCGAGACCGTAACCGCCCAGGTGGAGCGTATTAACCTCCTTGACTATGGAGACAGAGAGCAGGTTCACACTGTCGAGAGTGGTATGAAACTGGTTGCTGGCATCCACATAGCCCTTTAGGGCACCTCCGGTGACCTTGGAGTTTATACTCGACCCGCCAAGCATAAGCTCAAAAGCGGTCGGGTAGCTGTCCGAGTAGTTCGTCGTCATCTGAGAGGTATTTATTCCGGACACGAGATACTCTCCGCTGCCGAGGAAAATATCTACCTGCCCCTCCGCCCCTTCAAGCGTCCTTATGTCTACTATCTTGGAGATCTTGTTTATGACGTTATCTCGCTGGTCGCGTAAATCTCCGGCAACCGAAGCGCCGTTCTCCGTCTCTGATATCTGCTGGTTGTAGACGGTCACCTGTGTGGCCAGGGCGTTTAGCTGCTCAACGACGGCCGCCACCTGAGAGTTTATCCTGGTGATATCGGCCTTCAGATCAGAGTCCATTCTGTTGAAGCCGTCAGCCAGAATGTTGGCGGAAGAGAGAAGTACGGAGCGCTCGGCATATGAAGACGGAGCATTAGATATCTCCTGGAACGCATTGAAAAAAGTATCTATTTTAGACGACAGACCGCCACCGTCAAGGTCGTTAACAAGGGCCTCTAGCTGCTTCAGGTTGTCGGCCTTTGTATCATACATAGCCGAGTCCGAGTAGGCGTCTCTCAGTTGCACGAGCTTAAAGGCGTCCTGCACCCTGTCTATCTGGCTTATGGTAACGCCTGTTCCTATAAGGAGACCGTCGAAGTTGAGCGCGTTCTTGGCGGAAAAGACTACCCTCTGGCGCGAGTACCCTTCTGTCTCGGCATTGGCAATATTATGCGACGTTACGCTAATTGCTTTCTGTGTAGAGAGCAGCGCCGTCTTTGCTATGTTCATTGTTGCGCTAAGAGAACCCACCAGCTACGCTCCTTCACTCAAATTTGCACCCTTAAGGGTGCTGGAATAAAAGTCTCCCGTGGGCTTGTAGACGCTCTTTGGCATAAAGTTGCCCAAAAGCCCAAGTGTCTTCTTAATATTCTCGATGGAGCCCTCCACAAAAAGGGCGTTCACCTTATTTATTTCTTTAATAGTATCGACTAAAGTGAGCACCGCACTCTGGCACTCTTTTAACCGGTCGTGCTCCGGGCCGCCGATCTGCTCTAGAATTCCTGAAATATTGACAATATCTTTGCCTTCGAACTCACCGGCTATCGACTCCATCAAGCGCGCGCGGTCTTTCCCCATAGAGGAGACCTTCAAGAGCAGGTGCTCTTTGCGCCCTATCGTCTCGTAAAGGCCTCTGTAGTCCTTACTCGTAAGGTTCTCGGTCTCGGCCTGCTGCACCTCGACTAAGTTCCTGTAGACCACTATCTCTTTTTCAAGATGCTCAATGAGCGCCTTAACCATCATACTTATACCGCCTTATTTGAGGTGAGCATATGTTCCAGCGCCCTCTCTATCATCCCTTCGGCAACCTTTTCAGCATCCACGTCGTAGTTGCCCTTCTCTATCTCTGTCTTTAGCCTGATCACCAACTCGGACCTTATTTCAGGAACCGCATCAAGAAGCTCTGCTATAGCATTTAAGTCTTTTGCCTTTGCAGAAATGTCCTTCTTATCCCCCTCGCCGCCGCCTTTATGGGCGCTCGCCTTGGAGTTTCTTGAATCACTCTTCTGGGCTTTCTTAACATAACCCGTTGCCTCTATCTTTCCTTTTCCGCCTATCTTCATTCCTTACCTCCTGCTAAAGTTTATAGAAACACCTACCTGAGATATCGGTGTTCAGAGCTAAAAACTTTAGCATGTGAACCCAGAGTAAGAATACCACTTTACTTAAAAATTATCAAATATCGACTCGTATCATTGCACCGGGGTCTATCGCGCTGCCATCCTTCAGTACCTCGAAGTGGAGGTGCGCCCCTGTGGACCTACCCGTTGAACCTACAAGGGCAATAGGGTCGTTAACACCCACCAAATCGCCTTTTTTCACCAGATTCTCGCTGTTATGGGCGTATCTTGAGACCAAACCGTTATTGTGCTTCACTTCAACAACAGAGCCGAAACCGTCCTTATTTCCGCTAAAAAGTACGCGTCCGGAGGTTGCCGGATAGACCTTGGAGCCTTCTGGGGCTGCAATATCAACACCTGCATGGAACTTTGTGCTTCCGTTTATGGGGTCGGTTCTTAGCCCAAAGAGCGAGCTTATAGTCCCTATTACCGGTATTTTAACGCCTCCGAGCCGCCCTATCTTCAGTTTTTCAGCTATCTTTTCAAGCACAGAGCCGCCGGGCTCACGGCCCAGTGTGCGCTCAACCGCGCTATGCCCCTTAAGAGTCTTCTCCAGTGCATCGAACTCTTTGTCGAAGTGGGTGGCCAAGATGCCCTTGAGCCCTATTCCGCCCCCTGCCGCAATCGATTTACTCATCTCGGCATCCATCATCTCGGCATACATCTTTTCACCGCTTCCGCCGTGAAAGAGCGAACCCTCTTCAACCGTACTGCGCATGCTCTTTAGCATCTGGTTGATGAAGATAGCCTCGAAGTCCTGAACGGCCTTCTCTAAAATCCTGGACTTCTCTTCGGCCCCAACCTCATTTAAATTTATCGACCTTATCGCATCGATCGAACCCAAGCTGTCCATAGGACAAATACCCCTTTAAATAATTTCCATCTCGGCCTGCAAAGCTCCTGCGGCCTTTATCGCCTGCAGTATAGCAACAAGCTCTCGTGGCGTAACACCCAATAGGTTCAGGGCGCGCACCACCTCTCCGAGCGTAGCGTTGCTCGGCAAGATTATGAGCCGCGACTCGCCCTCTGTTACGCTTGTCGTATCCACCGGCTGCACCACGGTATCTCCGGTAGAGGAGAACGGGCTCGGCTGCGAGATCAGGTACTGCGTCTTTATCTCAATGCTAAGATCGGCATGAGAGATAGCAACGGTAGATATCCGGATATTCTCGCCCATGACCACGGTTCCGGTACGCTCGTTAACAATTACCTTGGAGACCGTATCCGGCTTTACGTTCAGGGCCTCTATCTGCGAGATGAAGTTGACTATGTCGCTCTTGTGCTCGGCGGGCACGGTTATGCTTATTCTGCCCGCATCCTTCGGAAATGCAACGTCGGCCTCAAAGCTGTTGTTTATTGCAGTTGCAAGCCTTCCGGCTGTGGTAAAGTCAGGCCGCCTCAGCACTATATTGAACCGGTCCGGGTTGTTCATCACTAACGGAAGCTCACGCTCTATAATAGCCCCGTCCGTGATCTTGGCAACCGTCTGGTGATTCTTCGTAACAGAGCTTGACGCTCCTCCTGCGGAGTAACCGGCAAGGGCAATCGGTCCCTGCGCAACGGCATAGACCTTTCCGTCGGAACCCTTTAAAGGAGAGAGTATCAGCGTGCCGCCCATAAGGCTCGAAGCGTCCCCTAAAGAGGAGAGCAGTACGTCTATCTTCGCGCCCGGCTTTGCAAACGGAGGCAGCTCTGCCGTTAACATTACGGTTGCCGTGTTCTTCACCCTTATGGCGTTGGCGTCGAGCTTCATACCCATTCTGTTGAGCATGCTCGCTATGGCCTGGGTCGTATACGTTGCGCTACTTTTGTCCCCTGTTGCGGTAAGGCCGACCACAAGGCCGTAGCCCATCAGCTGGTTCGGTCTCACGCCCTCTACAAAGGCAATGTCCTTTATGCGCGCAGCTTCGGCGCCACCGCTAAAAGCGAAGAGCATAAAGAGCAGCAGCGGAAGAGCCGCTAAGGCTATCTTAATACGGCCATACATTATCGAGTATCCTCCCTAACCAGCCCGGTTTCTGTTCATCTGCCAAGACGCCTTTGCCGGAGTACTCTATTCTCGCGTCCGACATAAGGTAACTGGGTATAGTGTTCTGTTCGGAGATATCTTCGGGCCTGACAATGCCGCTAAGAACAAGGTACTGAAGCTCCTTGTTGAGTATAGTGTCCTTTTTGCCCTCTATTACGAGGTTCCCGTTAGGGAGCACATCGACTATGCGCGT
>JADFVP010000166.1 GCA_015222595.1 Pseudomonadota bacterium | reverse complement strand
ACCGGCAACCACGTCACCGAAGACCCAATCTTCCTCCCCTAGGGCATGCACCCCTTTTATTTGGTACTATCTAGCTTCTTAAGCAGCGGCAACCTCTGTGAGGCTTCTTAGCTGTTCGAACCCAGACATTTCACTTGGAACCTTTCGGCCCTTTTATCAGGCCACTTGCGGCCCGTTCGAGCTTTTAATCTGGCCCCTAGCGGGGTTTTTATCAGGTACTGTCCAGCTTCTCAAGCTTCGGCAACCTCTATGGGGCCACTTATAGACTCCTGCCGCTCCTCTTTTCCTCTATTATGCCAAAGATATCGTCATCTGTAGGGAAGACGCTGCACTCGCTTCTGTTAGTGTAGATGCACGCGCCGTCTATATCTATCTTGAAAATACCGTTATGTCCCTCTATCAATGCAGGGGAGAGGCCGGTGCGTTCTTCTATTCTGGCCGCAAGACCTGCGGCACGAGGCAAGTAGCCTCACTCAACGCAGTACGTTATCTCAACTTTTATCTGGTTCATTATTCCTCTTTCTTACTCTTCGGGAATCTCGGCTAGCACCGCTCTTTCCATCGCTCTCATCACACTCTTCTTCAGTTCCGGGTCTTCTATTTCCGCAGCGGTCTCCTCAATATGGCGCTTCTGCTCGGCTGTAAGCTCTTTTGCTTCAACCGCAACAGGCTCGCTCATGGTGGGCGGCTCTGTAGTACCCTTAAGAGTGCCGGGCTTGAAGATTATCTCCGTTACGGTACTTGTGCCCATAGCAGAGTTAATCTTCTCTATTATAGCTGCCTTTTGAAAGTTCAGCTCTGTTATCCAGGGTGACGACGAGACAATGCAGTGCAGGGTTGAGTCTATCAGCATAAGGGGCTCGGCGCGCTTGGCGATCTTGGCGCCAACGGCCTCAGCCCAGCATTTGCGCAACCGGTACTCTATGAGCTTAAGATCTATGGCGTTTATGCCAAAAGAGCTGATGACGGAGCCCATCTGCACAGGGCCCTTAGGCTTGGCGCCATAGTCCCTCTTTCTTTTAGGGAACTTTGGCCAATTGATCCTGCCCGGAGATCCCGGTGGACGATCTCTTCTCTTTGGCATAACCGAGAACCTGTGAAATTAAAGGACTAAGGGGATGGCTGTTATTGAATAATCTGGGGTTGCTGCTTCTTATAGTACCGTCTGCCGATTACCTGGCCTAGAATTGCGCCGACGATAAAGATGGGAACGTACCTGATGCTGAACCCGGCCAGCGTTCTCAGTACAAAAATTGCCGGAATGGGAGCGTGGATATAAAGAAACCACATGAAGGAGAATTTTGCCGTACCGCCCCTGTAGTACCCGAACGGAAGATTGAGGGCGAAGGTGGCGGTCGTGATGAGAATGAGCCCTATTATGGTTATCTGTAGCGTCATAGTATCTCTTAAAGTATCAAAAACAGCACTATTTTGTCAACCTGCAAAAGAGTTCCACAACCCTCTCTTGCTCGGATGAAAATGCTATATCGTATTAGCTTTTATCGGACGAAATTACCACTCCCTGTAATATTCTCTCAAGGAATTAAAAAACCTTGACAATAGCGGTGGTTAACTTATACTATACAGAGCTTATCCTCCCGCTAAGTACAACTACGGAGAGTTTATTTGAAAATATCAGGCCGACCAGTTTGCGGCCTGTTTGTCTGTCTGTTGACCGGAGCCTGTTTGGACTCCATGCAATAGACGGCTGTTAAGAGGTTTCTTAGAGCATGCTCGACTCACTGTCCAGTAAATTCAGAAAGGTCCTGAAAGACGTAAGGGGCCAGGGCACGCTTTCAAAGAGCAACGTAGAAGAGACCCTTAAAGAGGTCCGTCTCGCGCTCCTGGAAGCCGACGTTAACTTCAAGGTCGTAAAGGAGTTTGTCTCCAACGTCCGCGAAAAAGCGCTCGGCAAAGAGGTGCTAGAGAGCCTTACTCCGGGGCAGCACTTTACCCAGATAGTGCATGACGAGCTGGCCGGGCTTCTTGGCGGCACGAACGCCGAGCTGGAACTAAAGGGCAGCCCTTCAGTTATTATGCTGGTCGGCCTACAGGGTTCAGGTAAGACCACCACAACGGCAAAAATTGCCAACCTCTTGAAGAAGAGGGGACGCAATCCATATATAGTTCCTGCCGATCTCTTCAGGCTCGCAGCCGTGCTGCAGCTGAAGAAACTTTCGGCTGATATTAAAGTAGATTGCTTCGACTCCGACGGCTACGACTCTACTAAAGAGATCTGTACCGAGGCCCTGAGGGTCGCAAAGCTCAAGGGGTACGACACGCTGCTGGTCGATACAGCAGGGCGGCTCCACATAGACGACGCCCTCATGGGTGAACTCGGCGAGTTGAAGTCGATACTGTCGCCTACCGAGATACTCTTCGTGGCCGACTCAATGACCGGTCAGGACGCGGTCAACACGGCAACAGGCTTTGCAGACGCGCTAGATGTTACGGGCGTAGTGCTTACCAAGTTCGACGGAGACGCGCGCGGCGGAGCGGCGCTCTCGATGCGCATGACCACCGGCGTACCGATTAAGTTTATCGGAACTGGTGAAAAGGTCGAGGAGATAGAGGTCTTCCACCCGGAGCGCATCGCCGGCAGAATTCTCGACATGGGCGACGTAATGACGCTCATCGAGAAGGCGCAGGACGCAGTTGGCGTAGATGAAGCGAAGGTTCTTGAGAAGAAGATTAAGTCCGACACCTTCACGCTCAACGATTTTAAGGACCAGCTGAAGAAGATAAAGAAGATGGGCTCCATGGAGTCTATCCTCGCGATGGTTCCGGGCTTCGGAGCCATGAAGAAGGCAAAGGACGTAGATGTAGACGAGGGCGAGCTGACCAAGATAGAGGCCATAATCGACTCGATGACCACCTATGAAAGAACCAACCCCGGAGTCCTCAACTCTAGCAGAAAGCAGAGAATAGCAAAGGGCAGCGGAACACGGGTGCAGGACATAAACAAGTTTATAAATCAGTACAAACAGATGCGCAAGATGATGAAGAAACTAAAGAACGCAGGCCCCAGAGGCATGCAGGGCCTTATGCAGAAATTACAGAACCCGTACACGAATTGATATTAGTCCTAAGGAGGTATTTTTAAGATGTCAGTAAAGATAAGACTTACAAGGCACGGATCCAAAAAGAGACCCTTTTACCGTATAGTTATCGCTGATTCCAGGTCTCCCAGAGATGGCCGTTTTATTGAAATTGTCGGCCATTACAACCCTACCGTTGAACCTCCAGAAGTTGTGTTGAAAAACGACCGGGTCTCTTATTGGATATCGCAGGGCGCAATACCATCAGACACGGTAAAACAACTAATGAAAAAGAACGGAAACGCTGGAGAAGAAGCAGTAGCAAGTTGATTCTTTATTCGTAACCGCACTGGAGGGAACTGGAATGAAGGAGCTGATCGAGACTATAGTTAAGTCACTTGTCGACCAGCCGGACGAGGTGAACATTAACATTATCAAAGGTGAGAAGACCTCTGTTATTGAACTTTCTGTTGCAAAGGACGATCTCGGTAAGGTTATTGGTAAACAGGGACGTACTGCAAAGGCGATAAGAACTCTGTTGACCGCAGCATCTACTAAATTGAAGCAGCGCGCGGTACTGGAAATTCTTGAGTAGCTCCGGGCTCCTTGCTATAGGCAAGGTAGTGGGGCTGCACGGAATAAAGGGCGAGGTAAAACTCCTGCCCTATCCGGGTTTAGAAGATTTTCCCTGTCAGGCTCTAAGTTTCAAAAAGGGAAAAGTACTAAACAAGCATAAGGTACTCGGCGTAAGGACAAATAAGAGTATATTTCTCTTAAAAATTGAAGGCTTCTCTTCTCGTGAAACCTCTGCCGAACTAGTCGGTTCTGAAGTCATGATAGAGAAGGCCGAGCTGCCGGAGAACGAACCCGGAGAGTACTACCTCTTCGAACTTATCGGTCTCGATGTTTTTAGTGAAGACGGCACAAGGATAGGCCCCGTTACAGGAATAATGCCTGCCGGTGGCAACGACCTCTTGCAGGTAGAAGCAAAGTCCGGAGAGGTGTTAATCCCGGCGATAGAAGAGTTTCTGCTCGATGTCGATATTGAGAACGGCAAAGTAGTCGTTCACCTCCTTGAGGGAATGTTGCCTGAGCCCGCTTCGGGGGAAGTCACTTCCGAGTCGTCTGAACAGGACTAAAAGTCATATAATGAAGTTCGATATTCTAACTCTTCTGCCAGACTTTTTTGTCTCCGCTCTAGAGTACGGGGTCATAGGCAGGGCCATTACCGCCGGGAAACTTTCGGTATCGACTCACGATATAAGAGAGTACACAACAGACCGGCACAGAACGGTTGACGACGCCCCATACGGCGGCGGGCCCGGAATGGTTATGAAGCCCGACCCGATAGCCAGGGCCATAAAGGCGGTTAAAGGTGACGGAGTCGGTGGTACTGGTGGAGTTGATGGAGCTGATGCAGATATCGTTCCGACCGTAATTCTCGTTACACCGCAAGGCACGCCGCTAACGCAACAGATAGCGCAAGAGCTTGCGAAGAAGCAGCATTTGTTGATACTCTGCGGCAGGTACGAAGGCGTAGATGAGCGCGCCAGATCAGAGGTAGACTTAGAGCTTTCCATAGGCGACTATGTCATAACCGGCGGAGAGCCCGCAGCGCTGGTCATAGTAGACGCAGTCGGCAGGCTGGTTCCCGGAGTTCTCGGAAGCGCAGACTCCCCGGAGAGCGACTCATACTCTGACGGGCTCTTAGAAGGCCCGCAGTACACGAGGCCGGAAATGTTCGAGGGTGTAAAAGTCCCGGACGTTCTGCTCTCTGGAGACCACAAAAGAATAGGGCGCTGGAGACGAAAAGAGTCCCTCAGGCGAACGCTGGAGAGAAGACCCGAACTTTTAGAGACTGCCCCGCTCAGTGACGACGACCGGGAGATTATAAAAGAGTTAAAACAAGAAGAGCTTAAACAGGGCGAACAGGACGACTAGTTCGCGCTTTGACAAATAGAAACTTCGGTACAGTACGCGCCGGAGAGAGTTATTTTAAAAAAAAGATCAGGAGGATGTTATGGGTTTGATGCAAGATGTTGAAAAAAGTTTTATCAGAACGGACCTGCCGGAGTTCAACCCCGGCGATACTGTACGCGTAAGCGTCAGGATCAAAGAGGGCGAGAAACAGCGCATTCAGCAGTTCGAGGGTGTTGTGATCAAAAAGCACAACGGCGGAACAAGAGCCACCTTTACTGTCAGGAAGATTTCCTACGGCATCGGTGTCGAGAGAATTTTCCCGCTTAACTCTCCGAACATTCAGAAGGTTGAGGTCGTTACCGAGGGGCGCGTAAGAAGAGCAAAACTCTACTACTTAAGAGAGCTTCGCGGTAAGGCTGCACGTATTAAAGAGAAGCGTTTTGTCGACAAGCGCACAAAGGGCAAGTAGGCTCGCGCATTAGACTTTTCTTTACTATTTGGCCGACTCCGTACTTTTACGGGGTCGGCTTTTTTTGTTTCTATTTTTTCTTTTGCCGTTCAATTACCGGATAGCTATATGGACTCATCTATGGACTATTACGAACAGCAGGCGACAGAAGAGGGTGCAGAGCTTATAGCCGGAGTTGACGAAGCCGGGCGCGGGCCTCTGGCAGGCCCCGTGGTCGCGGCCTCTGTTCTCTTTAACCCTCCCTGGCCGATCGAGTCCGGCATTAACGACTCTAAAGCACTCTCAGCGAAAAAGCGCAAGACGCTCTCGCGCCTGATCTATAAAACCGCAGCCTCAATAGGAGTCGGAGTGGTCTGGCCCGAAGAGATAGACCGTATAAATATCCACGCCGGCTCTCTGCTCGCAATGCGCCGTGCCGTAGCGGCGATGAAGGTAACACCCGACAGGCTTCTTATAGACGGTCGCTTCAAGACAGGCACGGAGATAACGGAACTTGCAATAGTAAAGGGCGACGCAAAGTCGGTCTCCATAGCGGCTGCGTCCATCATTGCCAAGACTGTTCGCGACACCATAATGGAGGCATACTCGCACCTCTATCCGAACTACGGCTTTTCGAGCCACAAGGGGTACGGCACTGCGGCGCACCTGCTGGCTATAAAGAAGCACGGGCCATCCTCCATTCACCGCATGAGCTACCGCCCGATGAGCGAGATGGCTCTGTGATTTTTTCAACGGGGTTCTTTATGCCTATGGGGATTACTAAAATAAAAAAGAGCAGGTGTTGCGAGAGCGAGTCCGTTTTACTCTGAGGGTTTTTTTATGTCTATGCCAAACACTAAGATAGAAAAAGGGAGGCGCGGCGAGGCTGAGGCCGTAAAGCTTCTGCGCTCTTCAGGGTATAAGATTGTCGAGCAGAACTACAGGTGTCCGTACGGCGAGATAGATATTATCGCTATCGACTCAAAGGGAAAAGGTAAGCCAATAGTATTCGTTGAGGTGAAGGCCAGAACGTCGGAGAGGTACGGCACTGCGGCAGAGGCGGTCGGGGCGCGCAAGCAGCGCCACATCATAGACGCCTCACACGCCTTTATAGAGTCGAAAAAGCTCGGTGAACCTTATATCCGTTTCGATGTGATTACCGTTATGCTCGGCGACAACGGTTGCAGTGTCGAGCACTTTACAGACGCCTTCGGCGAGGTCGAGGTATAGTCATACCTTTTTTTGGGTCGGGTAAGTGAGTGGTTTGCAGGGAAGTATAAAGTTGGTTCAAGTGGTTGGTTCAAGAGAAGAGGGCGCTTTAGCGTTCCCAGATTCCGCCGCCCTCGGTTCCGGGGCCTTTGTCGTGGGGTGAAGAGTCTATTATCGGCACCGGTTTTCTTCTCTCATCTTTGCGCGGGTCTCCCTCAGGTGTTCCCGCTATCTTTGCAAGAGCCTTTATGCGGCTACGCTCCAGCTCTGTTATTACACGCGCCACTCTCTTCTTCTTGGCCGGGGCGAGCCCCTCTTT
>JADFVP010000032.1 GCA_015222595.1 Pseudomonadota bacterium | reverse complement strand
ACCGTTACCCGAAATGGACGCATCAAAGAGAGCCGCACCTATGTAGACTATGAGAACAGAATAGTCAGTTGGATAAACTGGGGCGACGGCAGGGATGAGAAGAGCGGTGCGGTCGGTTTCGAAGAGGGCTTGTTCCCGGACGACCCGTTAGGAGCATTCTATAACTTCAGAGCCGGGGCCTACGGGCCGCTCAGGCTCGGCGGAGAGTACAGGATAACGACATTCCCTAAAGAAGACCATGTGCCTGAGATAATACTCAATATCGCAACGCAAGAGCAGATGCTCAAAAGACTCAGAGGCCGAGACGCACCGGCTGAGTTTCTTGCGGACGCACTCATAGGCAAGGAGTTTTTCGGCTCCGGTAAGGGCGAGATCGAGATATACTTCTCTAAAGAGCTTGTGCCTCGGTACGCAGTTGCTAAAGATGTCGCTATCTTCGGAGACGTTAAGGGCAGGTTGCTCGGCCCCGGTGATGAAGCGCCGGCAGAAGAGCCCGTTGAGCAGCCAAAACAGGGCAATGATAACTCGACCAACGACGACTTCTGGTACGACTAGCCTCCATGGCCTGAGTTACCACCTTTTTTCAGGCTTTGTATCCCGATAAGCCAATAAATACCTTGACATACCTCCCAAAAGATAATAATATTTATAATTCAATAATACTTGGAGGAAATACCAGTTATGTATGCAGTTATTAAGACAGGCGGAAAGCAGTACGTAGTCAACGAAGGCGACACTATTCAGGTCGAAAAGCTCACGGGCGAGATTGGCAGCACCATCGACGTCGGCGAAGTTCTTGCCGTAGGAGAAGGCGAGTCCGTAAAGGTCGGAACCCCCATCGTAGAAGGTGCGAGCGTAACGGCAGAGATACTCGATCACGACCGTGACAAGAAGATAATAGTCTTCAAAAAGAAGCGGCGCAAAGGGTATTCCCGCAGGCAGGGACACCGTCAGGACTACACCAGCCTCAAGATCTCCCAGATAAAGGGCTAGTCGGCCTCTTTTAGGGCGGGTTTCAGTTCGCCTCTGTGTGCAAAGCAGGTCGGTGGGCTAGAGAGAAGGGTTGGTGGCTTACTTGTATCGATACGAGTAGCGGCTGAATAGACGATTTTTCCGGATACCGTGTATCCGACAAGATAGAATTTTGATACGGAGGCTTTACAATGGCACATAAGAAAGCGGGCGGAAGCTCCAGAAACGGCAGAGACAGTAACGGCCAGAGAAGAGGCGTAAAGTGCTACTCTGGAGAGAATATTCCGGCAGGCTCCATAATCGTGCGCCAGCTTGGCACTAGAGTCTATCCGGGCACCAACGTCGGTATGGGCAAAGATTATACGCTCTTCGCAAAGGTCAATGGTGTGGTCAAGTTCGAAGACAAGGGCAAGAAGAAGGTTGTCAGCGTGTTGGCAAACTGACCCATTCAGCAGAGTTCCTCCGTATGGGCTCTGCTAACTACAGGGACAGGTTTTGTTGACCGATTCTGAAACTTTTTTCGGCCTTAACGGGCCAACAAGCAGAGATTCAAGGCGTAGTGGAGAGTAGACTCTTTCCGTTGCGTCTTTTTTTTTGCCCGTCTATTCGGGCTCAATTAATAAGGATAAGTAATAGATATGAAGTTCGTAGATGAAGCGAAGATATATGTGAAGGCCGGAGACGGCGGGCAGGGCGCAGTCAGCTTCAGAAGAGAGAAGTTCGTGCCAAAGGGCGGGCCCGACGGCGGAGACGCTGGCAAGGGCGGAGACATTACCTTTGTGGCCGACCGCCGCATGACCAGTCTGCTCGACTACAGGTACAAGCGCCGGTTGGTAGCCCCGAAGGGCGGCCATGGAGAGGGAGCGCTTCGCCACGGGAGAAACGGCAAGAACCTCAAGATAAAGGTGCCTGTCGGAACCGTGATAAAAGACTTCGATACAGGCGAGCCGCTCGCGGATCTCGTTGCCAACGGGCAGAAGTTTCTATGCTGCAAAGGAGGGCGCGGCGGCAAGGGCAACGCCCACTTTGCAACCTCCACCAACCAGTCCCCCAGGTACTCGCAGCCGGGCGAAGTTGGCACTGAGCGCGAGGTCAAGCTGGAGCTTAAGCTACTGGCGGACGTAGGCATAATCGGCTTTCCGAATGTAGGCAAGTCTACGCTCATTTCAAGAATTTCCGCTGCAAAGCCGAAGGTGGCCGACTATCCGTTCACCACGCTTGTGCCGAACCTTGGGGTGGTAAAGTTCGGCGACTACGGTGGCATTGTAGTAGCCGATATTCCCGGATTAATTGAGGGGGCGCACGAGGGTAAGGGGCTCGGTATCCGTTTTCTCAAGCACGTCGAGCGGACGCGCGTACTTATCCATGTACTGGATCTGTCGCCGTTTTCGGGCAGAGAGCCGGAAGAAGATTTTGTAGCCATAAATACCGAGCTTAAGAAGTTTGACACAGGCCTCTCAGAAAGACCGCAAGTCGTCGCGCTCAACAAAACGGATATTACCGAGGCCGCAGAGAGAGTGGACGAGCTGTTGAAATTCTTCGAGCCATTGGGTATAAAGGTATATATTATTTCGGCGGTGACTGGAAAGGGGCTCGACGATCTCGTCAACCATGTCGGTACAATGGTCGCCAGAGCTGCCGAAGAAGATGCCAAAGCCGAAGCAGCCGAAGCAGCCGAAGCAGCCGCAGCTGCCGCAGCTGCCGAGAGGGCAGAGGCAGGCGAACCGAGTGAAGAGAGCGGAACGGAACAGTAACCGTTATAGATATAAGTAATAAGAGGCGCAGGAACAGAGTGGCACAGGATAGAGAACTGATAACCGCAAGCGTAAAGCGCCTTGTAATTAAGGTTGGCAGCACCGTTGTTACGTCTGCCGAAGGGGGTGGGCCCGACGTCTTTGCCTCTTTGGCCGCCGAGGTGAGCCGTCTGCGCGGTCTTGGCGTCGAGGTTGTCATAGTCAGTTCCGGCTCTGTTGCCACTGGAATGAAGCGCCTCGGAATCACAGAGCGAATCTCTAGCATACCGAAACGCCAAGCAGTGGCTGCGCTCGGACAGGTCGGCCTCATGGCCCTCTATGTCGAGGCCTTCAGTAAAAAGAATGAGCAGGTCGCCCAGGTGCTTCTTACTCACGACGACTTTGCCGACCGCAAGCGGTACCTGAATGGACGCAACACCATTGAGTCGTTACTCGAACTTGGGCTGGTTCCTATAATT
>JADFVP010000165.1 GCA_015222595.1 Pseudomonadota bacterium | reverse complement strand
TCCGGGAGGCGAGTAGGTGAAGACTACCGTATGGGGCCCGGATTCGACAAAAACTCCGCGTATAAAGCCGTTTACCTTAAGTATTGTCTCGGTTTTCGAGTCGACGGTAGCGCTCCAGCCCGGCGCATGGGCGTCTGAGAGGATGAGCACTCCGTCCATGGCTGAGTCGGTCTCTACGACCACCCTGTTCGCTCTGTATTCGAGAATCTTCGCACCTGTTATTAGCGCAGTCTCGCTCCCCGTAAGCCGTGCCCTGTGCGCGCTATCTACTATTTCCGTGCCGAGCGTCATCTCTGTGGTATCGCCTGCTCTGCTACCGGCGCGAGCAGCCTCAAAGGCCTCGGTAGTGGCAAAAGGGTGTATTACAAAGGCGCGCTCAAGAGCCCCTCTGTTCTCATAGATCTTTACCTCGGCGTCGTAGACAAGGGCCAGCCCCTCCTCTTTTAACCGAGGCGTAATCTCGTGGCGCGTGGGAAGAAGCAGGTAGCGGACCCCCATAAGCGAGTAGTTCGGCAGGTTGGCAACAAAGTCGAGTTCCATCGGGCGATCCACTATCTTGTAGTGCGGGCCGATCTCTGGGTCGTCAAGTTCTACCGTGATGCGCTGCGGCATGCCCGTGAACCAGAGCGACGGGCTTGCGGTATCCTGTCCCTCTATCGGGTTTTCGAGAAAGCGGTATCTGAAGTCCCGGAGTCCGGGCAGCATAAGCGCGTTTATGTGGTGTAAGTCAAAGAGGCCGACGCTTCCTGCGTAGTTGGGGAAAAGTACGCCGTAGGAGCCAAGAACGCGCGGATAGCCGGGTTGCTCTTTTATGAACTCCACATATGGAGGAGCGGAGAGATCGTCCTGCCGCTCGCCGAGCCCGTTTATAGAGATCGAGTCGATCCAGAGAGCGCTGAAGAAGAAGAGCGTGATAAAGAGAGCAGCCGCAACTCGGCGGCCGGTTTTAAGGAAAAGTATAAGCACGAGCCCGACGCACCCTATTGCAACGGGAATAAGCTGAAGGTAGAGTCCGTCGGGGCCGTAACCGCGCGGAACCCCCCACCATAGCTCAAGCGCTGCGGCTGCGGTAAGCAGTGCGGCGGTAACCTTGGGGCACTTAAGGCCTTTAACAACAATCGCGAGTGCGATAAGCAGAAGTAGCAGCGCGACAAAGTGGCTGAGCGCAATGGAAGAGAGCACGTACGGCGCTACAGTCGGACTAAAGAGGGCTTCGCGCCGTGAGACTAGCCCCAAGACAGAGGGAAGCGCAACAAAGACGATAGCGGAGAGTAGCCCTAAAAAAGCGAAGATAAAGTGCGGGCGAAACCCCTCTGTAGGTTCTGTCTCCCTGTTTTCCGGTTGCAGGTCTTTCTGCTCTTCTTCCGATGCGCTTGAAGTCAGAAGCTCAAGCCCGATTGCTCCTGAGGCGCAGAGCGCAAAGACCCACGCGGCCCCGCTCCAGCGCGGGCTCCAGGCCTGGTCGAAGAGCGGCAGGTGGCCGAGCCATACAAATGGAGCTATGCCGAAGTTCTTTAAGAGAACGACAGTTGCAAAGGAGGTGAAGAAGAGAGCGGCTCCGCTAAGTCGGAGGCTGCGCCTTTTGATAGCTATAAAGAGTCCGGTAAGGGCGAGTAGCGGCCCGAGTACTCCTGTGCTTCCGCCGAGCCAGTCCCAGAGCCCCTTTGTGGCAAAGACACGGTAGTAGAGGCCGCCGGCTGAGGTCTTCAGGTGCGCGAGCGCCTCTGGCGTAATAGACGGGTCTGCCGGAATGAGGGTGGCTCCGGGCACGAGCGCCGAGAGAATCATGCGCCAGTTGGCGACATGCTCTGTTCCGATTCCGACGCCGGGAGCGTGGAGGTTGTAGCTTAAGTCTACGAACTTTAGAAAGGGCAGCGTAAGCGGGGCCGAGAGCATAAGGCCGACCACCATGGCGACTATCGCCTTTAGAAGAAGGCCTCCAAGGCGCGCGGGAGCTCGGTGGTAGAGGAGTATAGATTGGAAGAGAAAGTAAGAAGCAGCCAGAAAAAGTACGTAGAGCGCAACCTCTGGCTGGCCTGCAAGTATAACGAGCGCAAAGGACAGAGCCACAGCAGGGGTCGAACTCCAGCGGCCTCGCTTAATGAGGAGTTCAACTGAGTAGAGCAGAACGGGCAGCACCATGGCGACGTTCACGAACTGTTCTAGCGTGATGAACCAGCTGAAGACCCCGGAGAGCATGTAGAGAAGCCCGCCGAAGAGGGCGGGAACGAGCCCCAGACCCATGGCGCTTAGGAATAGATAGGTAAAGAAACCGGCAATGAGAAGGCGGCCCAGCAAAAAGAGGTCGGCCCACGCTGCGGGGCTGATATTTTCGAGTATCTGGTACGGAAAGAGGGCGCGTGTAGAGTAGTCTGCCAGAAGCGGGGTTCCTGCGCCCTGGTACGGGTTCCAGAGCGGCAGCTCGCCCGAGCGGTAGAGGTTGCCAATCGTTCTGTTCGTAGGCCATTCGTAGTACGCCGGAGTTGCGAGGTCTACGTTGAAGCTGTTTATGGGTGTGCGGCTTTGCGTTTCGCCGAGTGCGTCGCCCGCTCTACCGTCTATCAGACCATGTGGTTGAACGGCAGCCGGGCTGAGCGTGTGGCCGGTAAAGAGTACGGGAGAGTAGGTTATGGCGATGAGTACAACGTAGAAGAGGAGGGCGAAGAGGTGTCTATTTTTTATTCCCTTGTCCATATCTCTTTGCACGGATTTTTATGTGGGGATGGCAGTAGCCGGTTATCCGTTCTACTTGCTCTGGTACGACCCCAGCGTTTCGCTCGTGCCCTCGAATGTAGAGAGCGTTATGTCGCTCCACTTCTCTTTTACTCTGTAGCCTGATCTGTCGCTATAGTAAGAGTCGAGCGCTTCTTTCAAAACTCCTGTCATGGCCCCTACGTAGCTCTTCGTCCTCTGGCGTCCCTCGATCTTCAGGGCCGAGACTCCGGCCTCGACGAGGTCAGGGATAACGCTGAGAACGTTAAGGCTTTCGGGCTCCTCCATTGCGTAGGCGAGAGTACCGTCGGGCATTACGTAGCGTCCCTTGCAGCAGGTCGGGTACGGAGAGTTCTCTGTTGCCGAGAGCCTGTTGAGCACTGTATCGTTAAGCGTAATGTCGAGCCCGCCGCCGTCTGTTGACTTAAAGCGCACGAAGCGCGAAGGAGAGCACGCCCCCTCTGTGTTGGTAGAGGCCCCGGTGACGAAGCTTGAGAGGTAGCACCGCCCCTCTACGTTTATACAGAGGCCGCCGAGCGCAAAGACCTCTATCTCTACGTCGGTGTGCGTCTTCAGCTCACGGATCTCGTCTATGGTGAGCACGCGCGGCAGCACTACGCGTTTAATGCCGAACTTCGATTGGTAGAAGTTTATCGACTCGTAGTTCGACGAGCTTGCCTGGGTGGATAAGTGCAGGTTGGCGTCCGGGTACTTCTCTCTTGCGTATTTCAGTATTCCGAGATTTGCGATGATGATTGCGTCGGCCCCTAGCCTTGCGGCGTTGTCAACGGCTAAGTACCATTCTTTGCAGGTGTCGAGCTGCGGAAATGTGTTGATCGCCACAAAGAATTTTTTCTGCTTATCGCGAACGTACGCTATGCCCTCTTCGAGTTCTTCAGGTGTAAAGTTGAGTCCCTCGAAGTTGCGCGCGTTGGTCGAGTCGTTAAAACCCAGGTAGACGGCGTCCGCACCGGCGTCCATGGCCGCCTTTAAAGAGGCGAGGTTCCCGGCAGGAGATATGATTTCGACCTTGTCCATAGAACTCGATGTTATCTTAAGGGTTGAGCCTGGGGTTTAGCCTGAGGCGCTTGTGCTTTGATACTTAAATATTTGGTTAGAACGGTATGTCGTCGAGGTCCGCAGGAGGTGCAGAATCGGTTCCGCCGCTCTGTGCGCCGCCGCCACCCTGTCCGCCGCCACCGCCGCCATAAGAAGAGCCTCCGCCGCCGGAGTCGCCCCTTGAGCCGAGCATCTGCATCTGGTTGGCAACTATCTCCGTGGTGTAGCGCTTGTTTCCTTCTTTATCTTCCCAGTTCCGGGTCTGTATGCGTCCCTCTATATAGACCTGTTTGCCTTTGTGGAGGTACTCCCCGCAGATCTCTGCCAGTTTGCCGAAGGCGACCAGCTTGTGCCACTCGGTCTTGGTCTCTTTCGTGCCCTCTTTGTTGGTCCTGTTCTCGCTTGTGGCGAGCGTGAAGTTCGCAACCGCGAGGCCTCCCGGAGTGTAGCGCATCTCAGGGTCTGCTCCGAGATTTCCAACGAGTATTGCTTTGTTAACACCTGCCATTGTGTAATCTCCTTATACTGGTATGCCGAGTCAATTCATGGGTAATTTAACTCTTTTCAGGAGGATAATTTATCAGTACTGCCCGTAAAGTTCAAGGCCTACTTTCTGACTCTGATGGCTCTAGGATTACATGTACGGGGTGGCCTAAAGGAGCCGTTGGCGACTATTTAGCGAATTATCGCCGAATAATAGAACTTAAAATTGACAGACAAGGCGGAAAAAAGGTAATATTTTACGATGTTTTCTAGGACATTACTCTTATGGGTCGCAGGCCTTCCGATAACTCTAACCCTCTTTGTCGTGGTACTTCTCTCTTTGTTGATAGATAGAAGCGGCAAGTACGTGCACGCTATTGGTGCCTTCTGGTGCAGAATAATACTGGCGCTTTCGGGCATAAAGGTAACGGTTCGGGGACTGGAGAACGTGCCGCGTGATCGGCCCGTTACGATACTGTCGAACCATCAGGGGGCTTATGACATCCCTGTGCTCCAGGCTTTTATGCCTATGCAGTACAGGTGGGTGGCCAAAAAGAGCCTCTTCTCCATTCCGGTTATCGGCTGGACCATGTCGCTTGCCGGGTATATCGATATAGAGCGCGATGATGCCGGCAAAGCGTATAAATCGATTGAGGCCGCAGCAGAGAAGGTCTTCTCAGGCACCTCCATCCTGATCTTTCCCGAAGGCACCAGAAGTCAGGACGGTACTCTTCTGCCTTTTAAGAAGGGCGCGTTCAGGCTCGCAATGGGCTCGGATGTCGATATTTTGCCGGTTGCCGTGCAGGGAACCGGGGGTATTATGAAGAGGGGCCGGTACTCTATAACTCCGAGCGAAGTTACGCTCTCCTTTGCGCCCCCCATTTCAACAGATGGCGCTACTGTAGTCGAGCTTCGCAACCGCACCAAAGAGGCTATAGCCGGAATGCTCGAAAAGTAACGCTGTCCATTATAGAAGACGGGAGCCGAACAGATGGGTGAGATCGACAAGAGAGACGACACCGAGCCCGCGCTCAAGCTGATTCCCCTTGGAGGGCTCGGTGAAATAGGGCTCAACATGATGGTGGTCGAGTACGGAGACACTATCATCGTGGTCGATTGCGGCCTTATGTTCCCGGACGAGCATATGCTCGGCATAGATATTGTCATTCCCGACATCTCCTACCTGATAGAGAACAGAGAGAAGGTAGCGGCCTTTATCATCACCCACGGCCACGAAGACCACGTAGGGGCCCTGCCCTTTGTGCTTCGCCAGATCAACGCCCCGATTTACGCAACCACCCTTACCATAGGCCTTATAGAGGCGAAGCTCAGAGAGCACGATCTTCTGGGCTCCACTGAGTTCGAGACCGTGCGCCCGAGAGACGTTATCTCCGTAGGGCCGTTCGATGTAGAGTTCATCCGTGTCAGCCACTCGATAGTAGACGGCTGCGGGCTCGCTATAACTACGCCAAAGGGCGTGGTGATTCATACCGGGGACTTTAAGTTCGACCAGACCCCGGTGGACGGCGAGGTGCTCGATTACGCGCGCTTTTCGGAGTACGGCGAGCGCGGCGTTCTCGCGCTGCTCTCCGACTCGACCAACGTGGAGAAGGAGGGGTATACGATAAGCGAGAAGGAGGTCGGGGTTAGAATAGACGCGGTCTTCGGCTCGTGCGAGGGTCGCATAGTCTTTGCGACCTTCTCATCGAACATCCACCGTATACAGCAGGTCTTCGACGCTGCTGCCAAGCACGGGCGCAAGGTCATACTGAACGGCAGAAGCATGGTGGCAAATATTGCTATTGCTCGCACGCTCGGTTACTTGAGCGCCCCGGACGGTCTTATAGTAGAGATGAGCGCCCTCGGCACTCTTCCGGTCCAGCGCGTGGTGCTCCTCACCACAGGGAGCCAGGGCGAGCCGATGAGCGCGCTTATGCGTATGGCGGTCGATTCGCACAAGAAGGTAAAGGTTCGCCCCGGAGATACCGTTATCCTCTCTTGCAAGTTCATACCCGGCAACGAGAAGGCTATCTCTGCAATGATGAACCACCTCTACAGGCGAGGGGCGGAAGTTATCTACGAGAAGGTCTCGGAGATCCACGTCTCCGGGCATGCGTCGAAAGAGGAGCTTAAGATAATGCTCAATATGGTAAAGCCTAAGTGCTTTATTCCCGTGCACGGAGAGTACCGCCACCTGGTGCTCCACGCGAGGCTTGCGGGTACTGTCGGCGTGGCCAAGGATAATATCGTTATCGCAGAGGACGGCGACGTCGTAGAGTTCGTCGGGGACGGTATCGAGATAACGGGCCGCGTGGAGTCCGGCCGCGTCTTCATAGACGGCAAGGGGGTCGGCGACGTCGGAGACCTGGTGATAAAGGACAGGATGTATCTGTCGAAGGACGGCATGGTCTTGGCCGTGGTGCTTCTGAACTCCACAACAGGCGAGATAACTTACGGCCCCGATATTATAACGCGCGGCTTTGTTTTAGAAGAAGAGGGCGCGGAGCTGCTCGAGCGCGCCAAGCAGGGGATAGTAGAGGCCCTTGCAGAGCTTGGCCCTGAGGCGCGCACAGAGGGCACCGAGGTTACGTCCACTGTAAAGAGGGTGCTCAGAAAGCTCTTCAATAAGGAGCTAGAGAGAAGGCCGGTCATCTTCCCTGTGGTCATAGAGGTCTGAGACAAAGCGGCTACGGGGGTGAGTAAAGAAGTTTGTTTAGGGAGCGGTGAGAGATGGCCCAAGAGAAACTGGAAAAAGAGAAATTGGAAGAAGAGGCGACAGTCTACTTTGCGGACTTAAGAGCAAGCCTGCAAGACAACCTTATAGATAAGCTCGGGCGGCTCCTCGACTCAGTCGGCGTGGACGAGAAGTTCGGCAAAGGGACCCTTGTTGCCATAAAAGTCCACTTTGGCGAGAAGGGCAATACGGCTTACATACCGCCGGTCTTTGTTCGCAGCGTGGTCGAGAGGATAAAGGCCACGGGAGCAGCTCCGTTTCTGACCGACACCAATACGCTCTATGTCGGTGCGCGCACCAACTCGGTCGGCCACATAGCCACCGCAATAGAGAACGGCTTTGCCTATTCGGTCGTGAACGCGCCGATAATCATCGCCGACGGCCTGAGGGGCAACGACGGGGTTGCGGTAGAGGTAGAGGGCGGCCAGTACAAAGAGGTTCAGATAGCGCGCGAGATAGTCAACGCCGATGCCATGGTGGTCTTAACGCACTTTAAGTGCCATGAAATGAGCGGCTTTGGCGGAGCGCTAAAGAACGTCGGCATGGGGTGCGCGTCGCGCGAAGGCAAGCTGGCGCAGCACTCCAACTGCGCCCCTGTAGTAGAGCCCGAAGAGTGCTTTGCCTGTGGGGCGTGCGTTACGGTCTGTCCGGCGGAGGCGATAGAGATAGAGTCCGTCGCTTTAATAGACGACGCAAAGTGCATAGGCTGCGGCCACTGCATACCGGCGTGTCCCGAAGGCGCTATCAAGATAAGCTGGGACGAAACGACCACGGGGCTCCAGAAGAAGATGGTCGAGCATGCGCAAGGGGCGCTCAAGAACAAAGAGGGCCGGACGGTCTATATAAACTTCATTCAGCGCATAAGCCCGTCTTGCGACTGTTACGGCCACACCGATGCGCCGATCGCCCCGGATGTCGGGATAGTAGCCTCAACCGACCCAGTGGCAATAGATGCCGCTTCGGCAGATCTCGTAAACAGGGGCGCAGGCTTTGCAGGCACTGCGTTAAAGAGCGGAATTGAGCCCGGGGGAGACAAGTTCCGGGGGGTTTACCCGGAGGTGGACTGGGAGGTGCAGCTAAAGAGCGCCGAGAGGCTGGGGCTCGGAACGCGGAAGTACCGGCTGGAACCGGTCTGAGTAAAGAGTAAAGGGCAAGAAGAGCCTTGAAAAATTGTGGTTATAGATGTTATACTTTAAGCTCGCGACTATCATTTCCTTTTGGATGGAGGGCAGTTTGTAGACCTGCCCGTGGAGGCCCCGTATGGCGGTAAAGAAGATAGGAGAACTCCTTGTTGAGTCCGGCCTTATAAGCCCGGAACAGTTAAGTGAGGTTCTGCGCCAGGCCAAGGGGGCAAAGAAGGGGAAGAGGCTCGGCAGCCTGCTTGTCAGCAAGGGCTTCTGCGATGAGATAGATATTGCGCAGACGCTTTCATTTCAGCTCAAAATTCCCTTCGTAGACCTTGCATCCACCGACATAGAGCCTGAGGCCGTTGAGCTGATGGATGAGAAGTTGGCCAACAAGCACCTTGTGTTGCCTATCTCTGTTGAGAAGAAGGTTCTGAAGCTTGCCATGGCCGACCCTCTGAACCTCGACGCCATAGACGATATTCGCTTTTCTACAGGACTCCAGATCCAGCCCTGCGTCTCTACCACAAAGAGCCTCGTGGGGGCTATTCGCCGCCAGTACAACATGAACGAGCCGATAGAAGAGCTTGTGGTCGACCTCAAGCAGGACTCTCTGGTCGAGGTGGTGCACGAGTCGGACTCCGGGCGCGACCTCACCGAGCAGGTGCGCCGGAGCGCGGCCCCGCCGATAATAAAGATGGTTGACTCCATAATAGTCCACGCCGTTGAGAACAAGGCGAGCGATATCCATATAGAGCCTCAGGAGAAGGAGGTAAAGCTCCGCCTCAGGGTCGATGGCATTATGCGCGAGACCATGCAGCTGCCCAAGTGGGTGCAGGGCCCGGTGGTGTCGAGAATAAAGATAATGGCCAAGATGGATATTGCCGAGCGCAGGGTCTCTCAGGACGGCAGGATAAAGGTGCGTATAGGCGAGAGGTCTCTGGATCTCAGGATATCGACCCTTCCGACGCACTATGGTGAGACCGTGGTGCTGAGGGTGCTCGACTCCAAGGCCTCTGTTGCCGACCTCGACGGGCTCGGGCTCTCAGAGCGGGACCACGAAGTCGTTAAAGATATGATAGACAGGCCCCAGGGCATAGTGTTGGTGACAGGGCCGACGGGTTCGGGTAAAAGCAGCTCGCTCTACGCGATGATAACGTCGATAATGAGCGAAAAGATTAATATTATTACGATAGAAGACCCGATAGAGTACGAGCTAAAGGGCGTAAACCAGGTTGCCGTAAACGAGAAGACAGGGTTGACCTTTGCGTACACGCTCCGTTCGGTGTTGCGCCAGGACCCGGACGTTATTCTGGTCGGCGAGATGCGCGACACCGAGACTGCTGTTATAGCGCATCAGGCTTCTCTTACCGGCCACCTCGTCTTCACAACGCTCCATACCAACGACGCCGTAAGCTCCGTGGTGCGGTTAAAGAATATGGATGTGCCGAACTACATGATAGGTACGGCCCTGAACGGTATAGTGGCACAGCGGCTCGTAAGGTCTATCTGTTCCGAATGCAAGGAGTCGTACCGCCCGGAGGCAGGGGAGATTGAGAGGTACGGTGCACTGTTGGCCGGAACGGAGAAGCTCTACAGGGGTGCCGGGTGCGAGAGCTGTAACGGCACCGGATACTCGGGGCGCATAGGGGTGTTCGAGGTGCTCTCGGTAAACGACCGTTTCCGTTCTCTTGTGGCCACCGACGCCCCTGAGCACGAACTCGTTAAGGCGGCGGTCGAGGGCGGCATGACGCCGCTTCATATGGATGGAGTTCGCAAGGTTCTTGCCGGGAAGACCACCATAGAGGAACTCACCCGCGTTGTCTATCTTTCCAAGAGCGACTCCGGGGCGGAGTCAACCTGTCCGTGGTGTTCGAGTGCGGTCGAGAGCGGCAGCGCACATTGCAGCAGTTGCGGCAAGAATCTGCTCTTGGAGTGTCCGGGCTGCGCCAAGACGCGAGAGCCGGATTGGGTTGCGTGCCCGTACTGTGCAGAGAAGTTCGATTTCGAAACTAGAGAGCATGCTTGAGTTTTCGCTAGAGTGGATGGGTTCGGTATTGACGTAAAAAAATATTATAATAATAGAGAGAACGGATATGCTGCATAACTCGATAAAATATTTGTTGGCCGCAGTGTTAGTTAGTGTTGCCGTTGGTGCGGTTGCCGGGGAGTATATTATGGAACCGGCGCCTGCCGACAGGGCCCGGCACACCTATATGCTCGAACCCGGAGAGCTGAAGCGGGATAAGTACGGAATGATAGACAGCTCCCCGGACGTGCTCTCGCTGGAGTACCTTCCTAAAGACGAGTACGGCTTTGTCGACTGGGCCAAGGCGATAAAGGACGGCGTGATTAAGCCGCGCGCTACGGTTAGCGGGCGCGAGGCCAAAAAGGCCGAGGCTGTATTCGATAAACGGATACTGCGCAGGGTCAAGCGCAAGTTCATGCCCGATGTGGTCTTTCCTCACGACGCCCATACGATCTGGCTCAAATGCAGCACCTGCCACCCGAAGATCTTTAAGATGAAGGCGGGCTCTACGCCGATAACCATGAACAAGATATGGGACGGCGAGTAC
>JADFVP010000031.1 GCA_015222595.1 Pseudomonadota bacterium | reverse complement strand
TTGGTGTAGAAGATCCACTCCGAGACGGTCGGTAGCCGAACTTCGGCTCCGAGCGCCTCGAGCTTCATCACGAGGTTTTCGTTGCTGAAACGGTTGTTACGAACGTATATCTCGCCGACAACGCCGATAATCGGCTTTGTGCCGATCGGGTGCGTGGCTATCTTATTAAAGGCCGAAGCTGCAGCTTTGAGCTCTTTCTCAGGGAATTTCTTATTTCTTATCGCGTCGTTGACGCTCCGAATAGACTCCCAATAGACCTTGTCGCACTCGCCCTCTATCTTTTCGTACGGGCGCGTCTCTCTAAGGCGTTTTTCGAGCAGGTCGGCAGCGAGTATGCCCCACCACGCAAGGCGCGCGAAGTTACCGTCTACCATGCCGAGCTCTTTGTAGAAGGTTCCGTCCTGATCGGGCGCGTAGATCGGTACGGACTCGAAACCGAGTTCGTCGAGCACGGTGCGCTGGTAGCGGTTGTACTGGCCGAAGCGGCACGGGCCGTTGCCCGAAGGCATGAAGAAGGCGGTGTTGTCGGGGTCGAAGTCCGGGCTCTTCAAGACCTTCACCATATCTCCGGTGGTGAGAGTGCACGGGTAGCACTCGCGTCCCGATGTGTGGCGTCTGCCGTACTTCTGAGACTCTTCGTCCGGCATGTCCATTACCTTGGCATCTATGCCGAAGGCCTGGAAGGCTGCTGCAATGCCGTGCGAGCCGTCGGCCATATCCGGCAGGAAGAGCTTCTTGCGTATTCCTGTGCGGTTGAGCACACCCTTTTCGGCCTGCTTCTTCATCTTCTTGCCCTTGATGTTCTTAATGGAGTCGAGGTACGCCTCGCAGCGTGTAATGGCTCCGGCGTCGGCCGAATGCTCGTCGAGTTCAAGTTGCAGGAACGGCTTGCCGCCGGATGCCTCTTTATAGAAGTGAGATATCATCGAGTCCGGGCCGCAGCCGAAGTTGGTTATATAGATTGAGAAGAGGCGCGGGTCGTCCTTTACGTACTTTGCGGTGGCGAGTATCCGCTGGCCGCTCTTCCAGTACATGTCCTCTCGGAGGCTCTCGTCTATCTCGTCGTCGATCGGCAGCATGTCGAACGGTATCGCTATTGTGCCCATGTCGCGGAGCTTCTGCGGGAGTTCGAGGTTAATACCAGCGTCCATGGTGTTGTACGACCTGCCCGTAATAACGAGCGCGGTGTCTTCGGGCTTCAGCGAGTCAACGACCTCCTTGCCACGCTTTAAGAGCGCGGCATTAAAGTCGTCCCACGCCTTCAGCGCGGTCTTCAAGGCCGTATCGACCTTCGACTTCTTGACTCCGAGCATAGCCGCAAAGGTAACGAACTCTTTTTTGAGGTTCGCAAATGTCTGGTTGAAATGGAAGACGGGGCTTAAGACCTCTGTGCCTGCGGCATCGTAGTCGAAAGCCGCTGCGGTGTAGTACGGAAAGGCCTGCACATACGGGCAGAGCACCGTAAAGTGCGCATGGTTCTGGCTCTTTGCCGGACGGTAGTTGATGATAGAGGGAATGAAGATCTTGTCGGTCCCCATTTCGATCAGTTCCTGAATATGGCCGTGCGCAACCTTGATGGGGAAGCAGGTCTCGGTGACTATCTTCTCTATACCGTCTTTTATAATATCTTTATTGGTCGGCGACGACATGCGCATGCGGTAGCCTACGGAGTCGAAGAAGGCCTTCCAGAACGGGTACATCTCGTACATAAAGAGTACGCGCGGCACTCCTATGGTCGGCGCGTCCTTGCCTGCGAGCTTGCCCCTGTACGTGGAGTAGAGAAGCTTCTCTCTCTCTTTGTAGAGGTCGGGCAGCGTGTTCTCTTTCTTCTTATTTGCTTCCGTCTCGTACTTGTCGCACCGGCCTCCGTAATGGAGCGGCTCCTCGCCCTCTACCTGCACCTTCCTGATCTCGCAGATGTTGGAGCAGTCGGTGCACTCGAAGCTCTCGAGCGTGTACTTTCTCTTTCCGACGTCAAAGCCCTTGAAGCGGGTCTTGGCTCCTGCCGCCATCTCCTTCTTGGCGAGCATCGCTACGCCTATGGCGCCCGTTACGTCGTGGTTCTGGGGTACATGAATCTTCTTGCCGGTCACCTTCTCGAAAGCAGCTACAACGCCGAGGTTTGCCGCCGTGCCGCCCTGAAAGAAGATCTTGTTGCCGATCTTTCTGTCTCCGACAACGCGGTTCAGGTAGTTCTGCACGATGGAGTACGAAAGCCCGGCCACGAGGCCGTCCTTTGCAACGCCCTTTTGCTGGTGGTGCACCATGTCGGACTCTATGAAGACCGTGCACCGCTCGCCCATTGGCGGCGGGGCCGCGCAATCGAGCGCGAGATCGCTGAACTCGCCCTTTATGCTGATGCCAAGCCTCTCGGCCTGCTCTTCTAAGAAACTTCCGGTTCCGGCAGCGCAGACCTTGTTCATCTCAAAGTCCACGACAACGCCGTCTTGAAGCGCGATGTACTTGGAGTCTTGTCCGCCGATCTCGAAGATGGTATCGACCTCAGGGTCTATCTCGGCAGCTGCCGAGGCCTGGGCCGTAATTTCGTTGCGGATAACGTCGGCGCCTACGAAGTCTCCGGAGAGATAACGCCCGGAGCCGGTCGCGCCGACTCCTACTACGTTAACGAACTCGCCGCACTCTTCGCCCACTTCGTCGAGCCCCTTGCGGATAGCCTCGATGGGACGGCCCGCAGTCGGCAGGTACCGTTTAGAAATGAGCTTATAGTCGGAGTCTACTAAAATGACGTTGGTGGAGGTGGAGCCGATGTCGAGGCCCATGTATGCGTCTACCTTCGTGCCCGGCGTGAACTGGTAGCCGGTGGAGGACTCCCCCATCGACGGATGCTCGTCGGGGCCGACCAGTTTTTCTAGCGAGCGGTCGTTGCTCTTGTCAGTTGCTATAAAGGCCTCAAGCTCGCCTACGCCTCTGAACTCGCCTGCGCCCTTGCCCTTTTCCAGCGACGAGTAGAGAGCGCCGAACGCGCCCATAGTAGCAAAGTGCTCAGGAACGATAAAGTCCTTGTCGTCGAGTTCGAGAACCTCCTGAAAGGCCTTTCTGACTCCGGGGTTCGCGGCAACGCCGCCCTGAAACGCAATGGGGGCTATAAAGTCCTTGCCCCTGCCGATGGTGGCCTTAAAGTTACGGGCAACGGCGTAGCACAGGCCCGCGACTATGTCGTAGTCCGGGGTGGCTACCTGCTGAAGGTGTATCATGTCGGACTTTGCAAAGACCGAGCAGCGTCCGGCAACGCGCGGCGGGTTCTTGCACTTTAGCGAAAGCTCGCCGAAGCCCTCAATAGTGAGGTCCATGCGGATGGCCTGCTGGTCGAGAAAACTTCCGGTGCCTGCGGCACAGACCGAGTTCATCTGAAAATCCTCTATGCGGATCTTGCCGGAGTCGCCCTCCTCAGGAGAGGTGAAGATCAGCTTGGCGTCCTGACCGCCCATCTCTATTACGGTGCGGACCTCGGGGTGGAAGACCTCTATGGCCTTAGCCTGCGAGATAACCTCGTTGGTGAAGTGTGCGCCTATAAGCGGGGCAACCAGCTTGCCGCCCGACCCGGTGGCCGAGACGCTTATTATATTCTCTTTGCCGTAGCGCTCGATAGCGCCTTTAAGGAAGAGTACCGCCGTCTCCAGAGGTGCGCCGTCTGTTCTAATATACTCCTCTTCGAGGATATTCTTCTCTTCGTCTAAAACTACGGTATTGGCGCTGACCGAACCGATATCGATCCCGATGTATACTTTTTTTGTACCAGCCAACTTGCACCTCCGAAAATTATCTTAATTAGGACTAATGTGATCTTATGGATATTATTTTATAAGTATGGCCGACAACTAAAAACGGAGCCGGCTCAGGTATAGCTGTTTAATAGAAGTATCGACAAAGAGCAACCGCTAGAGCACGGCAGTTGCTGTTCTATCGACCCCCGCCATGAAGGTCTGGTTACTAAAGTACGAATCGGCCAGAGACTAAAGGCCGGAAGAGTAGCGAACAGAGTGTGTGCAACGTAACTCTTTCGGGTGCTGCCGGACCACAGAACTCAAAGACCTGGTGCCCGAATGAAGATTCTCAAGACGTACCATTATCCGTAATTTCGGAAGAAAAGTCAACAAGAGCGTGAACGGCAGTATAAATTTATTATTAAAATAACTTACTATTTATAAGGGTATAGCGCGATTACAGGGTCTTACGGCCGGGATGCACCGGAACAACAGAGGAAAGCAGCCAGAGCAGGGACCGAAGAGAATGCGGTGCGGTAACGCAAGAAAAGAGAAGAGAGAAAAGAGAGTGGGGCACAAAGAGCAACGGCTCCGTGCTATAAGCACGGAGCCGTTGCCGGAAAGAACTGTTCAACTGTACCGTAGAAACCTCTTAGTTGCTGAGGCTCTTCATGTACTCAACAAGAGCGTTGATGTCAGCATCGGAGAGGCTACCCTGAGGAGGCATGCCGAGTGCGAAGTTCTTGTACTTCTTCGCAGAACCGTTACGACCGTTCTTGATTACAGCAGCAATGTCAGCTGCCGAACTGTCTTTGACCCAGGCGTTACCAGTAAAAGCTGGAGCCATTGCAGTACCCTTGCCGTCAGGGCCGTGGCATGCAAGACATTTCGATTTAAAAAGACCTGCACCGTTTGATGCCATAGCCGAGCCTGCGAATGCGAGACTCAGTGCAACGACACCGATTCCAATAAATTTACGCATCTACTTCCTCCTTAATTAAGTGAAAATCAGCGCACAAATTACAACCTATAGGGGGTCCTTGTCAAGTAATTTCTTCACTTTTTCGCCTTACCGAAGGCGAGGCCGTAATAGAGCCTGAGAAATAGTTTTCAGCAGATAAGAGAGTATCGTACCGTAACGAGAGGCAAAAAGCCAGAATCGAATCCAAAACCACAACAGAGACGGCCCCGGACAAGCAGGCTCAAAAACTCTCTTTTAGCGGCCCGAACCCTTGGACGAACTCCTGCCAAGGAGCGTTGCGAGCGCATTGACCACAAAGAGCACCCCGCCCGTAACAGAGACCAGCCCGCCGACACCCATAATAGCCATGCCGATGTACCGGCCCGTCTGGGCAAGATCCTGCTCGGTGCCGTAGGTCTTTCGCGCAGAGCCGTGCGCGCCTGCGATATAGAGCCCTATAGCAAAGCAGAGCACGCCCAGAAAATAGACGTACGGCGTTATGCGCGCGAGCTTCACACAGCGCAGTGGCCGCCCTATGCGCGGGGCGACCACAAAGAAGAGGCCCATAAAGGAGATGGTAATCGCCCCTATTACAGAGTGGTAGTGGGCCGGAATTATGGTATTTACGCCACTTATCTTCGCACCGATTATTCCACCGACCAGAAAGAGCGCCATTGAGAGCAGCGCCGCGCTCCAGGCCGGACCTTTGCTCTGCCAGACGCGCGCGCCCAGCATCTTTGAGGCGATAATCAAGACGAAGAGCACCACAGAGACCACGTGCCCGAACTGCATCATCAACGTAAAGCTGTCTTTATAAGCAGCCGAGGCGGTGTCGTAAAAGAAGTATATAACGGGCGACGGTACGATAGAAAGAAGAAAGAGGGCATAGAGAACTTTTAAAGGGCGAGACGGTTTTGTCTCAAAGCCAGCTTCGTCGCTTACCTCTTCGCCGGACTCCCCGGCAGGCACCTCGTACCGCGAGGCCGCGCCCTTTATGGCCACAACCGAGAGCAGCAGCCACGCCGTCACCATCGCTATGGTGTTGGTGAACTGGAGCACGTGCCCGCCGCCCCAGAAGAGCCGCTCGTAATCGATTACCGCCTTGCCCGTAGAGTACTGCATGTAGCCCGAGAGCGCGAAGCAGAGAACGGCAACGAGTATACCGAACCCGCCAATCACCATACCGAAGGTAGCTGTTGGCAGGCCGCCCTTTTGATCGACTCCGGTGATTTCTCCGGCGGCTTCTAAGGGTCGCTCCGGTCTCTTTTCCGGCCTCTTGAAGAGCAGCGTGGCAAAGGTGTTCAGCACGGTTATCACCATACCGAGCCCGAAAAGCAGCATGCCTACAAAGAAGACCGGGCTCTGGAGCACAGGCACGTAGTTTGCCAGAACCGCCGGGCCGAGCGCAAAGGCGGCCGAAACGACCACTAGAGCGACACCTACGGAAGAGAGACCGAGGGCAACGAAGCCGGAGGTCTTGCAAAAGAGCGCGCGCCCGGTACAGAGCGTCGAGGTGTAGACAAGCAGAAAGCCCTCGAAGGCGAGAAACCAGATAACAAAGGCGAGAACAACGTGGCCGACGAGGCCGACGTAGATGTAGTCGCGCCCAAGGGGCAGCAGCTCTCCGACAACAGGCGTGCGAGCAAGAGCTATGAGAAAGGCAAAGAGCCCGGCGCAGCCCAGCGACACCACAGAGAGCAGCAGCCAGCCGTAGATGAGCCTCTTGGCGGTGGCGTCACCTGTAGTGACGTCGGATAAAGTATTACAAGTCTCTTTCACTTTACGATTTCCTTACAGTAAAACAGAAAAATGGTACGCGACAATCAACATTTTTAACAGATAGGGGGGCAAAATTCAAGACCTTACCCCAGAGGTGGGGCGGCTGCGAAGCCAACTCTCTCAATCGCCCTCCCGAACTTTAATAGTACGGCAAGAGTATGGGAAGAGTACGAAACTTGACCATAATCAATGAATCATCCCTTGCATGTGGTATATTTTTAGTTATAATAGAAAGATACAACATATCTTTCACTAAGGAGCGTACAAATGTTCAAAGACAGAGTAGAAGAGGCACTACAGGGAATAAGACCGGCGCTACAGGCCGACGGCGGAGATGTCTCTCTCGTGGACGTAGACGAAGAGAAGGGACTCGTAAGAGTACAGATGGAGGGTGCGTGCTCAGGCTGTCCGAGCGCACAGATAACCCTTGCCATGGGTATAGAGCGCGCCGTTAAAGAGGCCGTGCCTGAAGTAAAAGAGGTGGTGTCCGTCTAGTTCGTCCCAAGTGGGCCCAATTTGCAGGGCGCTCTTTCGAGAAAAGCGAGCCCAATTTGCAGGGCGCTCTTTCGAGAAGAGCGAGGCCGGATTTACGGGTCTTCCGTAAAGACTGACCGAGTACTTTTGCGCGTCCTCTTTGTCCGGGCTATGGGGTCTCTAACGACGCAACCATGGCCGAGGCAAAGGGGACGCGCTTATTTATTGCTTCACCCAGCAAGAGACGCAAAGGAAAGCATATGTCCTTCTACATCTTAGAAGATTGCGTGGCATGCGGAGTCTGCATGCCCGAGTGCCCTGAGGGGGCCATCTCCGAGGGCGACCCGTACACCATAGACCCGAAGCTCTGCACCGAGTGCGGCGGCTGCGCAGAGGTCTGCCCCGTGGACGCATGCCAGCCCGACCCCGAGTCCGAGTCCGAGTCGCCCTGAGACCGATCCGAGACAGGCCACCAGCAAATGATTAGCAGCCCCCGACAGTTTGAGAGTTAAACAGAAAAGGAATTTAAAAGATGAGCCGTATTACAGTCAACTTCATTAAGTGCGCGATTATATACTTCATCTTCGCCATGCTCTTAGGGCTCCACATGAGCGCGGGAGGGCCGCAGTACCCGTACCTTCAGATCCATACCCACTTCAATCTTCTGGGCTGGATGTCGATGATGGTCTACGGGGTCGGCTACCACATACTGCCGCGCTTTTCGGGCAAGCCGCTCTTTAGCGATAAGCTAGCTACCGGTCATATCTGGCTCGCCAATATCGGCCTCTTAGGCATGGCGCTCGGCTGGATACTGCAGTCCACCCCCGTGCACCTGCTCTTCAGCGCAATCGAAGGGCTCTCGATGATCTTCTTCGCGATAAATATGTTCAAGACCATTCGCGCGGTCGATCCTCCGAAACCGAAGCCGGCAACTCCGGCGCCGAGCGCGAAATCCGCACCAGCGAAAAAGTAAGTTAGGGCAATGGCAAAGATAACAATAACGGACGACATGTGTATAGCCACCGTCATGGACAAGTTCCCGGCAACGAAACCGGTCTTCAAACGGTACCTCGGAAAGAGCTGCGAGGACTGTCCGGGGTCGAACAACGAAGACATAGCCTTTGGCTCGATGATGCACAACGTCGAACTCGACACACTACTCAAGGCCCTCAACAAGGCCGCAAACTCATAAGCAGGTGGACGATATGGCAGAGCAGAAAGTGACCAAAGACGTTATCGTGAACGACTGCATCCGCGACTTTCCGAAGACCATCGGGGTCTTCACCGAGTTCAATATAGACTCGTGCTGCGGCGGGGCCGTCTCCATAGAAGATGCCGCCGTGCGCGACGGGGCGGACCTAGAAGCGATGCTCGCCGAAATCAACGCAAGGGCATAAGCTCTCAGACAAGACAAAAAACAACCATACCGGGAGGTATTATATATTGGCACAGATAACGGAAACACAAGTCTTGGAAGCACTCTCAGAGGTGATGGACCCGGAGCTTAACAAAAGCCTCGTCTCTTTAAACATGATACGCGACGTACTTATTGAAGAGAGTAACGTGCGCTTCAGCCTCATTCTCACCACGAGCGCCTGTCCGTTAAAAAAGCAGATAGAAGACAGCGCGCGCGTAGCGGTAGAGGCGATTGCAGGAGTAGGCACGGTAATAATCGATATGGGCGCAGAAGTTCCCAAGGCCAAGGGCCTGCCGGACAAGAAGGCGATACCCGGAATAAAGAACATCATAGCTGTAGCGAGCGGCAAGGGCGGGGTCGGTAAATCGACCGTCGCCGTGAACCTAGCGCTGTCGCTGTCAAAAGAGGGTGCAGCCGTCGGCATACTCGACGCCGACGTCTTCGGCCCCTCTGTCCCGATGATGATGGGCGTTCATGAACAACCTCAATCTACCGAAGACGAAAAGATAATTCCGATCAAGAGCAACGGAATAGAGATAATGTCCGTAGGCTTTATGCTCGACGAAGAGACGCCTCTTATCTGGCGCGGCCCGCTCGTCATGCAGCTCGTAAAACAGTTCTTAACGGGCGTGGTCTGGGGAGAACTCGACTACCTCGTTATAGACCTTCCGCCGGGAACCGGAGACGTACAGCTTACGCTCGTACAGACCGTGCCGGTTACAGGCGTCGTTATAGTCACCACCCCGCAGGACATTGCGCTCTTAGACGCGCGCCGCGCTATTAAGATGTTCGGCGAGGTCAACGTGCCGATAATCGGCATAGCCGAGAACATGAGCTACTTCGTCTGCCCGCACTGCTCGGAGAAGACCGAGATCTTCAGCCACGGCGGAGGGGAGAAGACTTCTGAAAGGTACAACGTGCCGCTCCTTGGCCACATTCCGCTCGACCCGTCGATACGCGAAGGCGGAGACTCCGGCTCTCCCATAGTCGTTGCCGAGCCCGACTCTGTACAGGCCAAAGCGATTGCCGAGATAGCCGGCCGCGTTGCAGCGCGCATCTCTGTGTTGGACCTCGAAGAGAGCACCGAAGAGTCGGCAGAAGGAGCAGAGGCGTAAGAACAGATACGCAGACCGAATACTGAACAGAGTACGCGCCCCCTTGAGGCTTTAGCCTCAAGGGGGCGCACTTTATTGAACGCCTGCCGGAGCGTCGCAAATTTGAGCGGACTTCCTAAAGTGCAGAC
>JADFVP010000030.1 GCA_015222595.1 Pseudomonadota bacterium | reverse complement strand
TAAAGGGGTACGGCTCTCTTATATAATGGCTCCCGGGGAGGGATTCGAACCCCCGACAAGGTGATTAACAGTCACCCGCTCTGCCAGCTGAGCTACCCGGGAATAGTAGCTTAAACGACAAAAATGACAAGAAGATATAGTAATACTTATTGGTGGGTTAAGTCAAGATTTTTGTGGTTGTTATGAGGAGATGGGACGGCTGAGAAAGCCTACTTGGCCCATATCCCTACCCCGGCTTCCTGCGCGCGGCTCTCTATGCCTAGCAGCTCATCACGCTTCTCCGTACCGCATGGAGGTATTATGAGCGAACGACCAAGCCCCTCTTCTAAGAGCGCACCGTTGACAAAGAGCCCGTCTACGTAGACCCAGCCGAGCGTTCTGCCGTACTTGTCCTTCGGTTCCCCTTTACAGACGTACAACTCGACCTTCTTGCCCTTAACAAGCTCGATATTTCTTTTTGAAGCTCTACTGTAAAAGGGCTCGCCCCGTTCAGGAGTGTCGATACCTATGTAGCGGATAATCAACCCCCCGGAGGTTCTTACGGTATCTCCATCGTAAACAAAGGCCACCGTATGTACGCCGTTCTCGCCTGGAGTCAGGGCCGCGCCCATACCGAACGCACGGTCAACGAAACCCGCGCCAAAGAGCCCCAGCGACAGGACAACAACCATTGCCCCGGCCCTTAGGAACCTGAACTCAACCCTTCGCCTACCACTTCTCCTTAAACTCATGCAGCCTGCCCTCTAGCGATACGATCTCCTCTTTGAGTTCCGCGCAATCTATATTCTCGCTCTCAAGCCCTTCACGAATCTCTTTGAGCTTGGTCATACTAAGAGCCGAAAGGCTGTTGTACTCTTTGCTCATCGCCTCGAACTCGGAGAGAAAGGTGTTGGCATACGCGACAAAGTTCCTTATATGAAGGTCGTCTTTGTTCCTTACGGTCAGCCTCCTGTCGTACTCGCCGTCGGAGATCTTCTTCATCTCGAACTCAAGCCTTCTGAAAGGGCCGACGAGCCGGTGGGCGAAAAAAAGAGCGAGTAGCGCGACAATGGCTATATAGCCGACTATCAGCAGTATGCCGAGCACAGGGGTGGCAAAACCGAAGTGGCTGGTCAACGCCTTTGAGACGGACTGAAGCACAAGCCCGCCAAGAAGCGCCAGCACCGCGAGCACCGCAATGCTCAGCTGCAGTTCTCTAGCGGCAAAGGACTTGTGACGCGACGGCTTGCCGACTTCGCTCTTATTCTTTTTTGACATAACTGACCACCTCGACTCTCGTCTCTGTGTTGGTCCAGCTGTGAAACAAATTCATTTCAACGCCAATGCGAATTGCCTTGACTCTTTATTCTGCTAAAATTACTATATTCAGTAAGTAGACCTGTTGTGCAACAGGGAGCAGAAAGTGCCTAAAAGAGGCGACATCAAAGCCTAGCTATACTATACTACAAGCAGTGGAAAGGGAACACCTTTAATGAAAACAAAAATCGTCCAAATAGAACGGGGCAAGGCCGGAGTTGAGTTGCCCGAAGAGTTCCTGATGGCTCTCGAACTGATCCCTGGCGCAGAGGTCGAGCTTGTGCTCGAAAAAAGCAAAAAGTGGATAGTCATACGCCCTCTGCACGGCGAAGACTTTGTCGAACACTTCAAAGACTCTATGGATAGCCTGGCATGAAGATATACCGTTTAGCCACTCTTGCCGAATTGACCCCCGAGAGAGTTGTCGAACTCGGTACGGACGAACTCGGCGCCGAGCATATAGGCATCAGGTACCAGACCCTGTCGCCCAAGGAGCGCGCCCATGTGGCCAAGTCTTCCAAAGGCAGAGAAGAGATCGTCTTTATCGTAAAAGGGGCTCTTAAGGCAACGGTAGAGCAGAGCAACTTTCCGGTAAGCGCCGGAGAGAGCTTTTACTCGGAGAACGAGATCGTGCTGGAAAATTGCAGCGACACGGAGGCGGCCTTTCTAACGGCAATTGCAAACGGACAAGGTTCCGAGAGCGTAAAGAGGAACTCCAACGCAGGTGGCGATGACGTCCCTTCCCCTGCTCCACCTAATAACGACCAGTGCGCTCCCGCTGCAGATGCAACCACCGTAACAACCGAAGAGGAGAAGGCCGAGTTCACCATCTCCGAAGAGGGCGGCGACTGAATCCCGGAGAGTTGTAGAGCGCTACAAGTACAGACCAAAAAAAAGGCCGCGCCCGACACTTCGGACCCAGACCTTAGAAAAAACTCTCAACACGCTTTTCTCTCTAACTCAAAAACCGTCAACAGAGATACCGGAACCTGCACCCCTGCTGGACCAATCACGCCCCGGCTATTATCTTCGGAACGCTCACCTCCTGGCTTATAGCCATTATATGAGCGCCGTCGCAGAAGCTCTTCAGCTCGCGCACCTGCCTTGAGGCTATCTCTATCCCCTTCTCCAGCTGGTCGGTCGCCCCCTCAAGCTCTTCTATCAGATGGGCCGGAACATCTACGCCCGGAACGTTCTTGTTGAGAAAGTGCGCCATCTTCGAGGACTTCAATAAAAGTATGCCGCCAAGTATCTTTATTCCGTCACGCGTGGCCCCTTCGAAAAAGCGTTTGAACTTATCCATATCGTAGATCGCCTGGCTCTGAAAGAAGGTCGCGCCTGCGGCTATCTTCTTCTCGAACTTTATCTCCTCAGGCTCCCATGGGTCGGCGTCCGGCGAGACCACCGCACCGAGGTGCAGCTCCGTTGCGCCGCGAAGCGCCATGCCATTCAGGTTCTCGCCACCGTTTAGAGTTTTTGCCGTATGGACCAGCTGCACCGCGTCTAGGTCGAAGACCGGCATTGCGCCCCGGTGGTCTCCGCACGAGACATGATCTCCGGTCAGGAGCAGCACGTTCTTTATCCCCAAAACGGTTGCGCCCAACAGGTCGGACTGTATAGCTATGCGGTTACGGTCGCGGCACGTGACCTGAAAGACCGGCTCCATTCCCTCGTTCACCAGAAGCGACGAGGCAGCGAGGGAAGAGAGCCGCATGACGGCCCTCTGGTTGTCGGTAACGTTTGCCGCTACTATGCAGTCCTTCAGCAGACGCGCCTTCTTGATGAAATTCCCTATATCGGTGCCGCGCGGCGGACAGATCTCCGCAGTTAACGCGAACTCGCCGCTGTCTAGCTTCTGTTGAAAGTTACTCTTCTCAGCCATCTATCCCGCCACCAAAGAGTTTATGAGCGACTCGAAGAGCCCGCGCCCGTCGGTCGAGCCGAGTTCGCTCTCGCATGCCCTTTCGGGGTGCGGCATCATGCCCATAACATTGCCACCGGCGTTCATTATTCCGGCGATATTGTTTACCGAGCCGTTCGGGTTGACCTCTTTTGTTGCAACACCTTCGGGGGTTGCGTACCTAAAGAGCACGCGCGAGGAGTCCTCTAGCTCCTTTATCGTCTCGGCATCGGCGTAGTAGCTGCCGTCCGCATGGGCGATAGGAATGGATACCGTCTCTTCACCCTTGTACTCGCTGGTAAAGCGTGTGGAGGTATTGTCAACGCTAAGAGAGACGGTCTCGCAGATGAACTTCAGCTCTTTATTTCTCATAAGCACGCCGGGCAGCAGGCCGACCTCTGTCAAGACCTGAAAGCCGTTGCAGATGCCTATTACTATGCCTCCGGCCTCGGCAAACTTCACTACCGCCTCCATGACCGGAGAAAAGCGCGCGATTGCTCCCGTGCGAAGATAGTCGCCGTACGAAAAGCCTCCGGGCAGCACAATGCAGTCGAAGCCGTCGAGAGTGTCCGACTTATGCCAGACGTACTCTACCGGCTGGCCGAAGACATGCTTTATTACGTGGTAGCAGTCGTGGTCGCAGTTGGATCCTGGAAAGACAATAATTCCAAACTTCATAAAAAACCTTCTATTAAAATTGCTCTTTTTTTTAAACTCTTTGTTAGTGTGAATGTAGCAATGCTCACATATGCGTCTATATGCTCCGCTTCCTACCTTCACCCCGCCTTGACCTTGAAGAAAAATAGCTAATTTTGGGACACTACATTGAGAACACAGAACGTCAACAACACACAAAAAATTATTCGAACTCTATCCTGTAATTCTCTATAACAGTATTGGCCAGAAGTTTTTCGCACATATCGGTAACCCTGCGCTCTTCTGACTCTTTGGAGTCGGCATCTAGTTCGAGTTCCATGAACTTGCCGATCCTCACATCGCTCACCTCGGAGAAGCGCATCGATTTGAGCGCACCCATCACGGCCGAGCCTTGCGGGTCGAGCACTCCCTCTTTAAGCGTTACGTAGACCTTTGCCTTCATTTGAGCACCCGGTCCAATACCTCCTGGTACGACTCCTCGATATTGCCGAGGTCGCGGCGGAAGCGGTCCTTGTCGAGCTTCTCTTTCGTCTCTTTGTCCCAGAGGCGGCAGCTGTCGGGGCTGATCTCGTCACCGAGGAGCAGCTCGCCCTTGTGGAGTCCGAACTCAAGTTTAAAGTCTACAAGCAGTATGCCGCGCTCGTCGAAGAAGCTCCAGAGCATATTGTTTATCCTCTGCGCCTCTACCTCCATAACACGAATATGCTCTGGGTCGGCTATCTTGAAGGAGTTGACATGGAACCTGTTTATCATCGGGTCACCAAGTGAATCGTCCTTGAAGTATAGCTCTATTACTGGATCGTCGAGTTCCATCCCCTCCTCTTTGCCAAGCCTCTTGGCCAAAGAACCGGCCACGACGTTACGAACGACCACCTCAATCGGTATAACTGCCAGCTTCTTTACAAGCTGCTCGTTGTCGTTAAGCGTTGCAACGTAGTGGGTCTTTATGCCCGACTCATTTAGAAAGTAGAAGATGCGAGCAGAGATCAGGTTGTTCATCCTTCCCTTGTTGGCAATCTCGCCCTTCTTCTCGCCGTTAAAGGCAGTAGCGTCATCTTTAAAGTGCTGTATTACAAGGTCGGCCTCGTCGGTCGTATAGAGAACCTTCGCCTTACCTTCGTAGAGTTTTCCTCTCTTTTCCACATGCGACAAATGCTTTACACTCATGTTCTTCTCTCCGTCTATTACTGCAACTCCATTAAAAAAAACTCTGTTCCGTTTTTACTCTGATTATCTCTCAGGCGCTCTCTTACTTCTTCTTGGCGGTCGCCGTCGCCTTCTTTTTCTTACTCTTCTTGAAGACCCGCCTGAAGATAAAGTCTATCCGTTTCAGGTACGGCTTAAGGTCGAAGCAGGCACTGACCTCTTTGGTTGTCAGGAGGTTCATTATACGCTTATCCTCAGTGATAAAGCCCTTGAAGTCCTCATCATACTCCCAGACCTTCATGGCGTTGCGCTGTACGAGTTCGTACGCCTCCTCGCGCGATATACCTTTGTCAACGAGCGCGAGCATGACCTTCTGCGAGAATACCAGGCCACGAAGCCGCTCCATGTTCTTCTTCATATTGTCTGGATAGACCACGAGGTCGCGCACCAGATTGGTAACGCGCACCAGCATGTAGTCAACGAGAATATTGGCGTCGGGCGCTATCACGCGCTCTACCGAAGAGTGGCTTATGTCGCGTTCGTGCCAGAGGGCAACGTTCTCCATTGCGCTTAAGGCATAGCCGCGCACAAGGCGCGCGCACCCGGTAAGGTTCTCAGACGCCACGGGGTTACGCTTGTGCGGCATCGCAGACGAACCTTTCTGACCGGGCGTAAATGGCTCTTCGACTTCCAGGACCTCTGTGCGCTGAAGGTGGCGTATCTCAACGGAGAACTTCTCTATCGAGCTTGCGACTATTGCGAGCGTCGAGAAGTACTCGGCATGACGGTCGCGCTGAACCACCTGAGTTGCGACCGGCTCTACGCTAAGGCCGAGCTTCTTAAGCACATACTTCTCTATAAATGGATCTGTCTGCGAGAATGTTCCGACCGCCCCGGAGAGCTTGCCGCAGGCCACTGCCTTTTTGGCCTTCTGCATGCGCTCAAGGTTGCGCTCCATCTCCGCGTACCAGAGCGCCATTTTGAGCCCAAAGGTCATTGGCTCGGCATGTATGCCGTGCGAGCGGCCCATCATTACGGTCTTTTTATGCTCCTGCGCGCGTACCTCTATAACCTCCAGCAGTTTCTCTATGTCGGAGATTATCAGCTCCGCAGACTCCTTTAAAAGAAGTCCAAGCGCAGTGTCGAGAACGTCAGATGAGGTGAGGCCCATATGGATGTAGCGAGACTCCGGGCCGACGTGCTCGGCAACCGAGGTCAGAAAAGCGATGACGTCGTGCTTGACCTCAAGCTCTATCTCGTCGATACGCTCGATATCAAAGGCAGCCTTCTGCTTGATCTTCTTAAGCGCGCCTTTTGGTATCTTACCCAGTTCGCACCACGCCTCGCATGCGGCTATTTCAACGTCGAGCCAGCTCTGGAACCTGTTCGCTGGCTCCCAAATAGAGCCCATCTCGGGCCTTGTGTACCGCTTTATCACCTAGAAACTCCTTTAAAAGATATGTTATTCAAATACTTACCGGGCCACCAGAAGGCTTCCTTGAACTCTTTCGGGAAGCCTCTTTTGAGATTATCCGGTCTATCGAAGACATTACTTATACCAAATAGCGTATGGGCAACACAAGAGACAATTGAAACAGGGGCCCGCTCACTTAGTACCTGCTGTTGGCCCCACCGTTACGAGAGAACGCACAGTTTCGAGCTTTACCCGCCCTATCCACTTGACCTTAAGGAGATCGTCCACAGAGGCGAAACCTCCGTTCTCCTGTCGCGCCTTAACTATCCGGCGCGCGATTGCAGGGCCTATGCCCGGCAGCACGGTAAGCTCTTCGACGGTAGCGGTATTTAGGTCAACGGGAAAGCCCGGAAAGTTCTCTACCCCCTGCAATGCTTCTGAGCCTGAAAAAGAAGCGCCTGTCTCGCCAGCAGCCCCTGTCGTAACGCCGCCCTCTTCAATAGAAGAGGGTGAAGAGGTTGAAGATGGCAACAAAGTCCCAATAAGGGCCGACCTGCCGTCGAAGACGAAGAGGTAGAGGAGAAAGAGCGTGGCGGAAAAGAGCAGATACGCCCCGTACCTCTTATCCTTTTTGCCTCTCACACCTTGCACTCTGCCTACTCCTTCTTGCGCCTCTTGCTTGGGCTCTCGTCTTTATATAGCTTGTACTCAAGGCTATCTACCAAAGCCTGCCAACTCGCCTCGACGACATTTTCTGACACTCCCACCGTGCCCCACTTCATCTCGGCATCACGGGACTCGACCAACACGCGCACCTTTGCAGCCGTGCCTTCGAGCCCTGCCAGAACACGCACCTTGAAGTCTATGAGGTTTACCTCTTTAAGGCTCGGATAAAAACGCTCAAGAGCCTTTCTGAGCGCCGCGTCGAGCGCATTAACCGGCCCCGTGCCCTCGGCTGCCGTATGCTCTACAACGCCTCCGACCTCAAGTTTTATAGTGGCCTCGGCATGCGGAGCCCCGTCCTCTATCTTCTCGTCAGTCACGCGAAAGCCGTGGAGCTTGAAGTACCGCTTCTTCTTCTTCAATGCCTTCTGCATAAGAAGCTCAAAGGAGGCCTCGGCGGCCTCGTACTGGTAGCCGTAATGCTCCAGTTCCTTAAGCTCAGTCAAGACTTCGCGCACTACATTGGACTCGCTATCGAGATTGACGCCGTACTCCTGCGCCTTACTCTCTATGTTCGACCTTCCGGAAAGATCAGAGACCAGAATCCTGCGGCGGTTGCCGACCGTCTCCGGCACTATGTGCTCATACGTCTTTGCGCTCTTCAAGACCGCGTTGACGTGGATACCACCCTTGTGCGCAAAGGCCGAATCTCCGACATACGGCTGATGCTTCAGGTGCGGCAGATTGGTAAGCTCGGTAACAAAGCGCGAGACGTCGCGAAGCAGCGCAAGCTCTTTGTCGGTAACGGAGCCGAGCCCCATCTTGAGCTTAAGGGCCGGGATAACCGAACAGAGGTTCGCATTTCCGCACCTCTCGCCGTAACCGTTTATCGTGCCCTGCACCATGGTCGCGCCTTC
>JADFVP010000164.1 GCA_015222595.1 Pseudomonadota bacterium | reverse complement strand
TCGAACCAGATGTCGGCTCCTTCGGTCTCGAACCGTTTGGAGAGCGAGTCGATGAGGGCCTTATCTAAGAATGCGTTGTCGCAACCGGTGCAGACGAGCGCGGGAATAGGTACGCCCCAGACTCTTTGGCGCGAAAGACACCAGTCGGGCCGCTTCTCTATCATGCCGTGTATCCGCTCCTTGCCCCAGCCCGGAATCCACTCAACGTCCTCGTTTATCGCCTTCAGGGTCTGGGCGCGAAGGTTGTTCTGGCCGTCCATCTCGACGAACCACTGCGCGGTTGCACGGAAGATAACCGGTTTTTTACACCTCCAGCAATGCGGGTACGAGTGCGTTACGTCCTCAGTCTGAACAAGCGCGCCCTTTTCGTCGAGCAGTTCTATGATGCCCTTGTTTGCCTTGAAGACGAACTGCCCCTCGAACTGCGGAACCTCTGCGGTGAAGAGGCCGTTGTTGTCAACAGGGGCGTAGACCGGAAGGTTGTGCTTTAGCCCTACCTCGTAGTCGTCCTGCCCGTGGCCCGGTGCGATATGGACGCAACCGGTTCCGGCCTCGGTGGTAACGAAGTCTGCGGTTCTGACCACGGTCTCTCTGCCTTCAACGAACGGGTGCTTGCAGACTATGCCCTCCAAGAGGCTGCCCGGTGCGGAGTTGATGACGGAGAAGTTCTCTATGCCGAACTTTTCCATGGTGGACTTGACGAGATCTGCGGCGAGTATCCAAATTTCATCATGGTCGCCTAAGGTCAGGCGCACGGTGTTGTAGGTGATGTCGGGGTGGACGGCTATTGCGAGGTTTGCCGGAAGCGTCCACGGCGTGGTCGTCCAGATGATCACGCTAATGGGTACGTCTTCGGCGCCTAAGAAGGCGGCGGTCCTTACACCGGTCTCCATTATCGCCTTCGAGAACTCTATAGAGACGGCCTCGAAACGGACGTAGACAGAAGGAGAAGTTTTGTCGGCATGCTCTACCTCGGCCTCAGCCAGCGCGGTCGAGCACGATGAGCACCAGTGGACCGGTTTTTTGCCCTTGTAGACGAGCCCCGCTTCAACGACTTTACCGAGTTCGGAGAGAATAGAGGCCTGGTAGCCGTGGTTCATCGTAAGGTAGGGGTTGTCCCACTCTCCGAAGATGCCGAGCCGTTTGAACTCGTCGCGCTGGATACCTACAAACTCGGCAGCGTACTCGCGGCAGGCTTTGCGAACCTCGGTCTTCGTAGGCTCTGCTTTCTTGTCCTTAAACTTCTTCTCTACCTGTAGCTCGATCGGCAGGCCATGACAGTCCCAACCCGGCACGTACTCGGCAGAGAAGCCGCCCATTGTGCGCGACTTCACCACAATGTCTTTTAGCGTCTTGTTGAGTGCGTGGCCTAAGTGAATATGGCCGTTGGCGTAGGGCGGGCCGTCGTGCAGTACGTACTTCGGCTTGTCTTTTCCGGCCTCTGTTATCTTTTCGTATAGTCCGGCCTCTTCCCACCTCTTCAGCATCTCAGGCTCTTTTTGGCTCAGGCGGGCCTTCATCTGAAAATCGGTCTGCGGCAGGTTCAGCGTCTCTTTATAGTCGGTCACTTTATGGGTGCTCCTCGATTATTTTGATAGTTTTCACTCGGTTACTGAATCAGATTTTATACCACAGGGGCGGGGTCGATTTGAACCTTTTTCTTCTATTAGAGTCCGCCCGGCTTTGTGGGAGTAAGAGACAGAGCAGTTGGACGAGGTTTGAACCTCAGGGAAGAAAGGTATGGAAGGTAAAATAAATATGCCTCTTTACTGTACCC